>JBJSWM010000029.1:0-14172 GCA_046085865.1 Pirellulaceae bacterium | reverse complement strand
GTCTAGTCGATCGTAGTCGATGATTGGGTCGGCATTTGGACCCTTTCGAGTACGGGTACCTGTGCACTGAGTACGTTCGCGAGAAATTCGTCCTGACGCAGGAACGATTTGATGACGGGAGCGACCGATGGTGCGACGTGGATGATCTTCTTCATCCAATGACGGGCAGCGCCATCTCCGCCCGACAGCTCAGTCGGTTCCGCACCCTTCTTCGCCAACCTGATGCAGTTCGGCAGGAGGAAAGACCCCAGGTTCATTCCGGGAATACCATTTTTCCAAGATGCTCTCCCAGTCCGCGGAGGTTCGAACGCGGACAAAGTCGGCGCGCACTGTGAGGTATTCCGGATGACTGGCTGCGTACTTGATTCCAAACTTCCGCATCAGCTGACCAGTTCGCTCGGGACCATACAACGATTCGGCCAGCGACCAATGTTCGCGAAGAACCTCGCGTTGGCAATGGAGTGAAGGGGGAGGCGGCAAGGGATCGCCTGCCGCCAACGCGCGACACTGTTCGAAGATCCAAGGATTGCCGATCGCTCCCCTGGCCACCGTCACGCCGTCAATTCCGGTTTCCTGGATCATCCGCCAGCAGTCGAGCGCGCTGAAAAGATCGCCACTGCCCAGGATGGTTCGGTCCCCGACCATTTCCTTGACTTCCTTCAGGAACGACCAGCGACTGGGGCCTCGATAACCCTGTTCTACAGTGCGTCCATGAAGGGTCACTGCAGCCACGCCCCGCGCGAAGGCTCCTTGAAGAATCTCAAAAAACCGATCGCGACTTTGCTGGCTGTCGTCGATCCCGCGGCGCATCTTGACGGTCACTGGGATCTCGGGAGGTACGATGGCCCTGGTGCGTTCAACGATCTCGAGCGCCACATGAGGTTGGCTGAGATGGTATCCGCCGCGGCAGCGACCCAGCACTTTCCGCACGGGGCATCCGAAGTTGATATCGATCACCGCGAATCCGGCTTCCACCAGTTTGGCCGCCCCCGCCGCAAACTGCTGCGGCTCTGCCCCCATCAACTGCCCGGCCACCGGCTGCTCTTCCTGGGTGTTGTAGAGAAAGTGCCTGGTTTTGTCTCGCGTCTTGAGGGCGACTAGGAACTGATCGAGCATCACTTCGCAGAGCGAATACGAAGCGCCGTGTCGCCTAGCCAGAAGCCGCATCGGCCAGTCGCTGTATCCGGAAAGCGCTGCCTGGACGATCGGAAATCCGATTTCCAAATTCCCGATGCGAAGTGGCCGGTAGCTGATACCTTTCCCGACGTATGAATCTTCGGGCGCGGTGGGACTCATAACGCCTGGCTCCTGCCGGCCGAGGGATTGCGAGCGATCGGATCAAAGTGATCGAAGATACTGAATTGCCCGCCGCAATTCCAAAAGGGGGCTTTCCATTTTCTCCTGCTCGATCACGTAAACTCCTTTGTAATGGCCTTCCTCCAGGTCGCCCAGCAACTGGGGAAAGTCGACCTCGCCGGATCCCATCGCCACCGAAGAACCGCGGTTCATCGATCGATCGTACACTGCGTCTTTCGCATGAACTAGGCGAATCCATGGCGACGCTTGGAGGACTCCCTGGATTCCAAAACCATTGGCGATCAAGTTCCCTGGATTCAGCGTGATCCCGATCGGGGTGTCTCGCATACCTTGGAGAAACTGATGGAGCACCGGCAATGGCTCGGCACCCGTTTCACAACTCAGGAATGCCCCAGCCCTCAGGCCATAGCTTCCCAGATCCTCCAGAAGTTCTGCCAGCAACTGTCGGTTCGGATCGTTCTCATCTTCAGGGATACGCCCCACCTGGTTGACCACCAGTTCGCATCCCATGGCATGAGCAAACCTCATCGCCGACTTCAGCCCTGCCACCCGCCGCTCTAAATCCTCCGGGTGGTAGAGAGCCCGCCTAGTTCCGTAGCGAACGGAAGACAATTTGAGCTGCGCGTCGTCCAGCCATTTGCGGATCTGTCGCATGCCGGTTCCCGACAATTCCGCCAGATTCACATCGCGCCTTGCATCGAGTTCCACCGAGTCAATTCCCAGCTTGGCTGCGAAAGGAATTGCAAACTGCAGGCCGGTCTGCAGAGACTTTAGCTGGACTCCAAATCGCATTCCATCTTCCGTCTGCTTCAAGTCCCTAAGTTCACTCTACGCCCGTTCCAGTCTAATCCCATTGCGAATGTTCGCTAGAGCAATCTACTAGCGCCAAGCATCATCGGCACGCCATGGCGTGCTCTCCATGAACCTTAGTGCAAACAGATGCATCATCGCTTTTGAATCGAACCGTCGGATTGGTCTATACTGACAGGAAGCTGTCTTTCGGTGAACTTGGTTTCGCATATTGTCTTCGCGAAAAGCAGGGAGCCCAAGGGACAGTCCCACCCCGTCGGATTCCGCCCCCCACCTCGATCGAATCTTTGGGAGTCTTCGATGATTCGGATTGCGACTCACATGCCCTCCACACGCCGCTGGATGCGGCCGCTTTTTGCTGCTTGCTCCATCGGCTTGGCACTTTCACCGATCACCCCCATTGGGGCCGAACAAGTCGATCCCACTCGGTTTGAGAAGGTGGAGATTGTCACCAAGCTAGTGCAGCCGATGGAGATGGCGTTGGCCCCCGATGGATCGCTGTTCCTCATCGAACTGGCTGGGGACCTCAAACGCATCGATCCCAAGACGCGGAACGTGGAGGTCGTTGGCCACCTGGAGGTGACGACGCAGCAAGAGAATGGATTGATCGGCATGTGCCTGGACCCCGCCTTTACGGAAAACGGCTGGATTTACCTACAGTATTCGCCACCTGACTACAGCGGTCAGTACATCAGCCGCTTTGACTTCCGCGACGGCAAGCTAGAACTCGCTTCCGAGAAACGGCTTTTTCAGTACGAAGAGCAGCGTCGCGAGTGCTGCCACCATGCTGGATCGATGGAGTTCGGTCCCGATGGTTGCCTTTACATCGGAACCGGAGACAACACGAACCCATTCAACGACAGCCAGGGATTCGCACCGATCGATCAAAGGCCTGGCCGCGAACCCTGGGACGCGCAGCGCACCAGTGCCAACACCCGTAGCTACAACGGCAAGATCCTTCGAATTCGCCCTACCCCCGAAGGATCGTATGAAATCCCTGACGGCAATCTCTTTCCCAAGGACGGCAGTGTCGGCCATCCTGAGATCTACGTGATGGGGTGTCGCAACCCTTGGCGATTGAATCTCGATCAACACACCGGCTATCTCTACTGGGGCGATGTGGGACCTGACGCAGGGGGCGACGGGGAACGGGGGCCGCGCGGCTACGACGAGGTCAATCAGGCACGACAGGCTGGCTTTTTTGGATGGCCTTACTTCATCGGGCCCAATCGACCCTACAGCATGGTCGACTTTGCCACCGGCGCTATCCACCCTCCACAAGATGCCCAGCAACCGGTCAATGCATCGGTCAACAACACTGGGGCCCGCCAACTGCCCCCAGCTCAGCCACCGCTGCTCTACTACCCCGCCGGTGCCATCGACGAATTCCCTGAAGTTGGGAGTGGCGGCCGCACCGCCTGCGCAGGGCCAGTCTACTACTTCGACGACTATCCCAATTCCCCCACCAAACTCCCCAGCGCCTACGACCGCACGCTGTTCGCATTCGAATGGTCTCGCAACTGGATCCTCGCCGTCCATCTCGACCAAGACCATCGCATCGAGCGGTTGGAGCGGTTTCTACCGGAAGTCCCTTTCATCCGTCCAGTCGATCTTCAGTTCGACGCCAACGGGTCGCTGTATGTCATCGAGTACGGTGAGACATGGGGCGTCAACGCCGACGCACGGCTGGTGCGCATCGACTACCAGCGCGGCAACCGCACCCCAGTGGCGGTCTCGCAAGCCGAGAATCAGATCGGCCGTGAACCGCTCGCCGTCCGGCTCTCCGCCGCAGGCTCCAGCGACCGCGATCAGGATCCGTTGACCTACCGTTGGTTTGCGGTGGCAACCGGGGAACAAAACAACAACGCCCGAGTTCCCATCGGAGAGGGAGCTGAGATCGAACATCTGTTCACGCAGCCAGGCACTTACTCGGTGATTCTCGAAGCGGCCGATCCGCAGGGAGCGGTCGCTTCCACGTCGCTCCCTGTGGTCGTCGGCAATGCGGTCCCCAAGGTGTCGCTGCTGGCACCGGCTGATGGGGACTTCTATGATCCAGGGCAGCCGATCGCCTTTCGCGTCCGTGTCGAGGATGCAGAAGATGGTTCCAACGACTTTGAAGCAGTCGAAGCGGGCCAGGCCGAGGCGATTGAAGGCAAAGCCCCCAGCCGCACGACGATCGAGCTGTTTCCGGAGACGACAGGACTGGGTGCCAACGAGCCACCTGGTTTGCAGGCGATCCGCAAAAGCGATTGCCTCAACTGCCATGCCATCGACCGAGCGTTAGTTGGCCCTCGGTTTCTCGATATCGCCGAAAAGTATCGAGACCAGGAGGGGGCTCTCGAAAAATCGATCCAGCGCGTCCGAGAAGGATCGACCGGAGTCTGGGGCAAGGTGGCGATGCTTCCTCATGCCCAATTGACCGAACAGCAGGTCGATGAAATGGTCCGCTATATCTACCAGCTGAAGCCCGACGCCAATCGCGTCTCGGCCCAAGGATTTCAGGGGAACCTGAGCGCCCCCGCTTCCGGTTCACTGCTGCGGCTACAGGCCACCTACACCGACCTGGGGCGAGAGGGAAACATCCCATCCCTTTCCGGGACCACTAGCGTTCTGCTGCGCGGCCGCAGGATTCAGGCCGAGTCGGCCGATGCGTTCGCCAAGACTCAGCCCCTTGCCTCCGACAATGCCGAAGGAAAAAAATTCCTCGGTGGCATCGAGAATGGGGCGACGATCCTGTTGCGCGGGATCCCGCTGGAACGGGTCAGCGCTTTGCAGGTCCGCGTTGCCAGCGCAGGGGCCGGAGGTGCGATCGAGGTACACCAGGACACCGCCGATGGCCCCTTGCTGGGTAAGATCGATGTCGCCGTCAATGGCCAGTGGGAGGTCTTCCGCGAGGAAAAAATCACTCTCCAGCCCACCCAGGGACGGCACGATCTGGTCCTCAAGTTCACTCATCCTTCGGCAGGCGGCGGACTGATGAATATCGATGCGATCGAGCTTTTGCCGCCGGCCACCCCGTGATGAATGGTTTTTGATCTCCCCATCGAACCGGCTGCCTTGCCGTAGCCGGAAAAAACCAACCCCTCGCTTCGCTGGGCAGTTTGCCTGGCCAAGCCGATGCATCCTTCCCTTTGGCTTCCTCAATCACGCGATCGAAAGTCTCGCCGCGATGAACACCGACGCTCCCCTCCCCCATCGGATCAGCTGGCTTCCATCGAACCGATCTCGGACGATCTGCAATGGGTCCATCCGATCTCTGAGGATCGGTTGTTTGTCCATCGGCTTTTTGGTGGCCGGCTATCTAGTAGCCATGCCAGCCCCGGCTCAAAATCCCCAGCCCGAAACTCCCGTCGATTACCAACGTCAGATTCGGCCGATTCTGGCGGAGCATTGTTGGCAGTGCCATGGCGTGGATGACAAGACGCGCGAGGGACAATTGCGACTTGATCTACGCGATGCGGCTCTCCAAGGCGGCGACTCAGGGACCCCCGCGATCCGACCGGGCGATCCCGCGCAAAGCGAGATGCTCATTCGTCTTCGCTCCGACGACCCCGATCTGAAGATGCCGCCACCGCATCTCCCCAAGCAGCCGTCGGCCGACGAGATTGCACTGCTGGATCGTTGGATCGGCCAGGGTGCTCCCTACGCGCAGCATTGGGCCTTCACGCCCCCTGTGCAGTTGCCTCTTCCCAAGGCCGATGCGTCCCCGATCGATGCTTGGATCGACGCGAGGCATCAAGCGATGGGAATCACCCCGTCTCCTGCAGCACCTTCCCACCAGTTGGCACGCCGACTGTACCTGGATCTCATCGGCCTGCCTCCATCGCCTGCGGAACTGGAGGCGTTTGAGAAGGAGGGGCTGGAAGCGACCGCCCAGAAGCTATTGGACAGTCCCCGTTACGGCGAAAAATGGGCCCGCCATTGGCTCGACGTCGCCCGCTACTCCGATACCAACGGCTACGAAAAAGATCTACGGCGCGAGCAGTGGGCGTGGCGCGATTGGGTAATCGCCGCCATCCAGAACGACATGCCATACGATCAGTTCGTCATCGAACAGATCGCCGGCGACCTCTTGCCCAACGCCACACAGGACCAGGTGATCGCTACCGGTTTTCTCCGCAACAGCATGATCAATGAGGAAGGAGCGATCGTACCCGAGCAGTTTCGCAAGGTGGAGATGTTCGATCGGCTGGACTGCATCGGCAAAGCGGTGCTAGGACTGACCACCCAGTGCGCTCAGTGCCACACCCACAAGTTCGACCCGATCTCCCACGACGAATACTTTGGGATGTTCGCCTTCTTGAACAACACTTACGAAGCACAGTCTTGGGTCTATGCCCCCGACCGATTGCAGCAGCTGAACCAGGCCAGGGCGGCCGTCGATCAAGCGATGGAGTCGATTCGCAAGCAGCTTCCTGATGGCCAGGCGCGTCTGGATCAATGGACCAGTCAACTGGTAGCCTCGCGCCCCAACTGGCAACCAGTGCAGGCAACGCTACTGGAGACGATCAGCGGATTGAATCACCCAACCCAGGAAGAGGATCTTTCGATTCTGATGCTGGGACACACTAGCAACGACGTCTTCCTTCTGGCCAGCCCACCGGCAGGAACCATCACCGGGGTCCAGTTGGAACTCCTTCCCCATCGCGACCTGCCCTTTGGCGGCCCAGGCCGAAATGGGCAGGGGATGTGGAGCATTCAGGAGGTGGAGCTGCTGGTGAAGAAGCCAGGGGCCGATTGGGAGAAGCAGAAGCTGGTGGAGGCGACTGCGGACTTTTCGGAGCCAGAGCAAAAGTCGGGGGATGGAAAATCTGCCACAGGTCCCGTCGCTTTCTTGATCGACGGCAAAGAGGAGACGCACTGGCAGGCCGATCGGGGCAAGGGACGTCGCAACCAGGCGTCCGTCGCCGTGATGCAATTGGAGACGCCGTGCGAGTTGCCGGAGGGATCGGAAATCAAGATCGTCTGGCGGATGCCGCAGATGGTTGGTTGTTGTCGCTGGAGTCTGACCGATCAGCCTAAACCAGTCGCCCCGCCAGTCGATCACCAAGCGGCGCTAGCCGCAAGGAAAGCGCCCGATGCCCGCAGCCAAGCCGACCGCGACGCTCTCTGGGATGCCTTCAGCCGCACGATGCCGGAGTTCGCCGATTCGCGGAAGGGACTCGACGCCGCATGGGCTCAGTGGCCCGACCCGACGACATCCGTCTTGCACTTGGCCGAACGGGATCCTTCGCAAAAGCGGCAGACATTCCTGCTGGAGCGAGGGGAGTGGGATCGGCCTTTGCATCAGGTTGAGCCGCAAGTGCCACAGGCGCTTCATCGCCTGGAGCAGCGGCCGGACCTGCCTCAGCGATTGGCGCTGGCCAAGTGGTTGGTCAGTCGCGATTCGCCGCTGGCGGCCCGCGTGGCGGTCAATCGCATCTGGCAGTCGATCTTCGGAGAAGGGTTGGTGGAGACGTCGGAGGATTTCGGGACGCGAGCTCCCGTGCCTGAGTACTTGGAGCTGCTGGATCACTTGGCGGTCGATTTCCAGGAACATCAGTGGAGCCAGAAGCGATTGATTCGCCAGATCGTCACCAGCCGCGCCTACCAACGCAGCTCTGCCAGTACCGCCGAACAGCGCGAGAAGGATCCTCGCAACCGCTATCTGACCCGCGGACCTCGATTCCGTGCCGATGCGGAGGTGGTTCGCGATATCGCGCTAGCAGCCAGTGGCCTCCTGCATCATCAGATCGGCGGACCGCCAGTGATTCCACCCGTCCCACAGAATGTGCTCGACTACAACTACACGTACCCCGGCTATTGGACCGCCGCGCTAGCCCCCGACCGGTACCGGCGCACCGTCTATGTCTTCCGCAAGCGATCGATGCCCGATCCAGCGCTTTCGACCTTGGATGCACCCAATGGCGATTTCGCCTGCGCGCGGCGGATTCGTTCGAATACGCCGCTGGCGGCGCTGACGAGTTTGAATGAGCCGATCTTTGTCGAAGCGGCTCGGGCGCTAGGCTTGCGAATCGTCCGCGAAGCTGGCAAAGACGATGCTCAGCGTGCCGCCTATGGCTATCTGCTGTGCACCGGTCGGAGGCCATCCGAAGAAGAGACCCAGCAGTTGCTGCGCTTCATCGGTCAGCAGCGCCAGCGGATCGCTGAGGGTTGGATCAACGCGCGCGAGGTAGCGACTGGGGAAAGCGGCAAGCTGCCAGAAATCCCCGAAGGCACGACGCCGCAAGACGTCGCCGCCTGGGCACTGGCCGGACGCGTCCTGCTGAACCTCGATGAAACCATCACCAAGAACTGACTACCGCTAAAGGCAACCGAAGATGAATCCGATGCAGAGTCTGTCCGATCTGGCTGTGGCCCAGATGAAGCGACGTTGGTTCCTCGCGCAGTGCGGCGTTGGTCTGGGTGGCCTGGCCGCGCGAAGTCTCCTGGCCGATGAAGGGGCCAGCAACACGGGAATGGAAGATCTTCCGATGCCTCCCAAGCCTTCTCATTATGAGGCGAAGGCCAAGCGAGTGATCTTCCTTTTCCAGGCGGGTGCCCCCAGTCACCTGGAGCTGTTTGATCCGAAGCCCGAACTGACCAAGAGGAACGGCCAGTTGTCGCCGCCCGAACTGTTAGAGGGCTATCGCGCGGCGTTCATCAACCCCAAGTCGGCGTTGCTGGGGCCGAAGTTCGCCTTCGCCAAGCATGGGCAGTGTGGGATGGAATTGAGCGAAGTGCTGCCGCATACGGCGAAGATTGCCGATGACATCTGCCTGATTCGATCGATGCAGACCGATGCAGTCAATCATGCGCCAGGTCAGATTCTGATGAATACCGGTTCGCAGCAGTTTGGTCGCCCCAGTTTCGGATCTTGGACCATCTACGGTTTGGGGAGCGAGGCACGCGATCTGCCCGGCTTTGTGGTGCTGACTAGCGCCAAGGGAACCAGTGGCGGTGCCAGCAACTATGGCGCGGGGTTTCTGCCGACGATGTATGGCGGCGTGCCGCTACGCAGCAAGGGAGACGCCATGCTCTATCTGACCAACCCTGCAGGAGTCGACCGCCAAGCCCAGAGGGAAACACTCGATGCCCTCCAGTCGCTCAATCAATCCAGCCTGGAAGCCTTCGCCGATCCGGAAACGGCGACGCGCATTCAGAGCTACGAGATGGCGTATCGATTGCAGACCAGCGCCCCGGAGCTGATGGATTTGCGAGGGGAGTCGCCCGAGACATTGCAGAAGTATGGAATCAAGGACCCCAACGAATCCAGTTTCGCGAGGAACTGCCTGCTGGCTAGGCGTCTAGCAGAACGCGGCGTTCGGTTCGTGCAGCTGTTTCATGAGGTGTGGGATCAGCATGGCAATCTAGCAGGGGGCGTGAAGGCAAATGCTGGGGATACCGATCAGCCGAGCGCAGCGCTGGTCCAGGATCTGAAGGATCGCGGCATGCTCAAAGATACCCTGGTGATCTGGGGTGGCGAGTTTGGCCGCACGCCGATGGTCCAGGGGGGCAACGATGGTCGCGACCATCACAATCGATGCTTCAGCATGTGGGTTGCTGGTGGTGGGATCAAGGGTGGCACGGTTTGGGGAGCCACTGACGACTTTGGATTCAACGTCGTCGAGAATCCCGTGCACGTGCACGACCTCAATGCGACGCTGCTGCATCTGCTGGGGATGGATCACTTGCGATTGACCTATCGCTTCCAGGGGCGCGATTATCGACTGACCGATATTCACGGCAACATCATCCAGGGGATTCTCGCCTGATGGGTTTCGTGCGCGGATCGCCCCTCTCCCCTGCCACTCGCCCCTGCCCTTCTCCCCGCAGCGCGGGGCGAGGGGACAAGAGACTGCAATGGCGCGCAGATCAATTTCGATCGGCTGTTCCCTCACCCTCCTGGCAAAGCCGAGGGGGACAAGCGAACGCGATTCCCTCAGGGGGCAATCGCTTCCATCGCCTGCTTTCTTGCCGCTTCGAATTCGTCTCCAGGCTTCCAAGTGGGGAGCCCGTCGGCCTCGGCGATCGCCATGGTCGCTAGAAACAGCAGCTTTGCATCCTGCACCGCACCGCTCAAATCCCAGTCCTCACGAAATTCATCGGAGGGCTGATGGTAATGCTTCTCCACCCACTGCTCGATCTGCTGCCGTCCCCAACCCTCTGGCTTGCCTTCGACTTCCTGACCTGCATGGAGATAGATCGCTGGTACGCCCAACTTGGCCAGGCTGAATTGATCGGATCGATAGTAGTAACCACGATCGGGATGGAGGTCGGGCACCACGACGCGTCCCTGCCACTTGGCGATGGATTCCAGTACTTGATCGAGGCTGCTTTTTCCCTGACCAATCACGTTGACATCGCGAGTCTTTCCCAGGAAACCGATCCCGTCGATATTCACCAGCCCGGCCATTGTGCCTGGCGCGATCGGCGGATTCTGTGCGAAGTACTTCGAACCCAAAAGCCCCTGCTCTTCCGCCGCTACGGAGGCAAATAGAATCGATCGACGCGGCGCGGTGGGAAGCGCTTCCATGGCCGCCGCCAGGCACAGCATCGATGCGACGCCCGATGCATTGTCGATCGCGCCGTTGTAGATGTCGTCCCCATCGGCATTGCGAGCTTCGGCCCGCCCAAGATGATCATGATGCGCCATCACGATCACGCACTGGTCGCGCAATTTGGGGTCGCTCCCCTCCAGCCAGCCAAGCACGTTGGCGGAGTCTTGGGTGCGAGCGACTGACTCCAGACGAAACCCACAGGTGACTCCCAGAGGCACCGGCTGGAAGTCGCTTCTCTGAGCCGCTGCAAGAAGTTCGGACCACTTTTTGCCCGCCAGTCCGCTGACCTTCCCAATCGCCTCTTCGGTGATCCATCCTTTGAATCGCGTGCGAGCCGAACGATCGTCCCGCAGTTCGAACTCCTCGCCCGACCAGGAGTTCTGAACCACGGAGTAGGGATAGCCAGCCGATTCGGTGGTGTGAACGATGAGCGCCCCGGCGGCCCCCATTTTGGCAGCCATCTCGTACTTGTAGTCCCAACGGCCGTAATAAAGCCGCTTCTTGCCCTCAAATAGCGCTGGGTCGTCGGCGGGGTCATTGTTCAGCATGACCAGTATCTTGCCGCGTAGATCTTGTCCTTTGTAGTCATCCCACTGGTACTCGGGCGCCTGGATTCCATAGCCCACAAACACCAGCTCGGCCGGCGCCACATCGATCGTCTCTTCCGGCACGCCACACACCAGCATCAAGTCGTCGCGATGGCGCAAAGAAAGCGACTCACCTGGGGTGCGAAAGAGCACTTCCTTCGGTGGCTTGGTGGCGATGCCACGCAGCGGCACGGGCTGTTCCCAGGCTAGATCGCTTAGCGGTCTCATCCCATGGCTTTCCAGCTGGCTGGCGATATAACGCCGCGCCAAAAGATCTCCTTGCGAACCGGGCCCACGCCCCTCCAGCAGATCGTCGGCAAGGAATCGCAAATGCCCCGCCAGCCGCCCTTCATGGATCGCCTGTTCGGCGGCATCGACTTGCTGCTTGGGAGGCGCCTGGGCCAAAGCGGAACCGCTGACTAGGCCGCTTAGCAGCAACCCCCTCAGCCACCAGCGTCGCGCTGGGAATCGAGTCGTCTGTTCCGTCCTCTGGGCACGATCATTCCGTCGCATCGCGTCACTCCTTGCTCGAATTCCTCTCGCCATCTGCCCGCCTTCAGTGCAGGCAAGTTTGCATCATAGCCGATCGCCTGACATGCCGCCCGCCGCTGGATCTAAGAAGAGAGCGATCCGAGATGCTTCAGAAAAAGCGATCGGAGGCGTTGTCGTGTGGCATGGCAACGATCGAGCAGTTGCTGGCCGGTGGGCTGGTCCAGCAGGAAAGCGAGGCGGTCTAGCTGCCGTGGGTCGCTGGGCAAATCATGCCGTGCAACGGTATTCATCAGCCTAAGGCCGCTCTCCACCCGTCGCAGCCAAGCATACCCTTCGGCTAGCTGCTGGCAGTCGCCTGACGGCAACAGCCCCTCCCGCTCGATCGCCCTCAGCGCAGCAAGCGTCCCGGTGGCTCGAAGCGAAGGCGCGGACTTGCCATGCTTCAGCTGCATCCACTGGACCAGGAACTCGACGTCCACCGTCCCTCCCTCTCCACGCTTCAGATTCTCAAGGCTGGCTCCCGACTGCATCTTCTCACGCATCGCTACCAGTTGACCTGCATCGGTGGGGCATACCGGTGTGGAATCGAGAATGCGGCGGATCGCCTCTTCGGCTCTGCGACGCCCCGTCGGGTTGCCCCAGACGACGCGCGCCTTGCAGAGCATCAATCGTTCCCAAAGCTGCGCACTCGATTGAAAGTAGGTTTCCAGATCATGCAGGCTAAGCGCCAGTGCGCCGCTGTCGCCGTGAGGCCGCAACCGCACATCGAGATCGTAGAGTTTGCCCCCCGCCGAGATTCGATTGACTCCCTGCAGAATCGACTGAGCCAAATGATGGAAGTCCGTGTGGGCTTCGGGCGTTTCCCCCGGCTCCGATAGCTGCTGGGGATCGTAGAGGAAAAGGAGATCCAGGTCGCTGTGGTAGTTCGGCTCCTGTCCCCCCAGCTTGCCCAGCGCCACCAGCACCAGCGGGACTTCCTTGGCATCTTGGCCCAGCCGACTGGCACACCCTTCCACCAAAAATGACTCGATCGTTTTCCCCACCACCAGTTCCAAACAGACTTCGGCGACATCGGAAAGGCATCGATGAGTCGCTTCCATCGAATCCTTGCCGAGCAGATCGCGGACGCCGATCCTCAAATGCGACGCTCGCTTGAACCCCTGCAGGATCGGCTCGATGCTTGTGGCCCCTTGGCTTAGTTGCCTCAATTCCTCCCGCAATGATTCCATCGACGGCAGATCGCCAAGCATCAGCGAATCCATCAGATCGTCGATCATCCCGGGGTGGCTGGCCAGCATCTCCACTAGGTACTCGCTACAGGCGCCGATGCGAATGCATAGCCGCAAGGTGGGTGGATGTTCGCTGAGCAGTTCCCAGAGGACCGCTTTTCCGCCGATGGAGTTGCTGATGCGGACTAGGTTGACCAGCGTTCGGTCGGGGTCGGGCGTGGCGGCGATTTCGGTGAGCAATCGGTTGGCGATGGCGGAAAGAAAGTGGCGGCAGCGACTGGAGGAGAGGAACGGGACGGTTTCTCTGGCCAGCTCCTGCAGATGTTCAAAGGCCTGCAGCGGCTGGACCAGTCGATAAGGTGCCAGAACCAATTCGATTCGCTGTTCGCTGGGAGCTGGATCCAGAAGTAGGTCGGTCTCCTGCGACACCTCCCCTTCCTCGCCGAAGGGTTCATGCAGCAGATGGTTTAGGATCCGCCGATTCAGCTCCGTGCAGTCCGAAAGCTGCGCCTGCAGTTGCTGGGTGACCGAGCGGGCGGGAAGCTGTTGATCTCCCGGGAAATCGCGATAGCCCAGCCGAATCGCCAGACGTTTCATCTCCTCTGGGGACTCAGGCAGGGTATGGGTCTGCGCATCGAAGACGATCTGCAGCGCATGTTCGACGCGGCGGAGGAATCGATAATTTGTCTCCAGCAAGGATCGTTCCTGAGGAGTCAGGCAGCCCGCGCGTTCCAACTGAACAATCGCCAGCAGCGTGTTGCCTGAGGGGGGAGATTCCAACTGGGAAGCGTGCAACAGTTGCAGGAACTGGATGACGAATTCGACATCCCGAATGCCTCCGCGACCGGTCTTGATGTTGCGGCTGCCAGAGCGACCTTCGGCGTTGCTGCGTTCGATATTTCGTTTGATCGCTCGGATGCCTGCGATATCCGCGCGGGTCAGATAGCTTCCCAAAATCCAGGGGCGCAGGCGTTCGAGGAATTCATCCCCCAGTGGTGTATCGCCCGCGACCGCGCGGGCCTTGAGCAATGCTTGGCGTTCCCAGGTGCGTCCCATCGTCTCGTAGTAATGCCATGCCGATGGCAGGTCGATCACCAGCGGGCCGCTCTTCCCATAGGGTCTTAGTCGAAGATCGACGCGGTAGGCATGGCGCAACTGATGGCTGTCTCCAAGCCATCGCGTGAAACGTTTGGCCAG
>JBJSWM010000028.1:0-3036 GCA_046085865.1 Pirellulaceae bacterium | reverse complement strand
CCCCAGTAGGCATCGGGCAACAGCAGCAGATCCCCTTCGCGCATCGCGCACTGCTCCGATTCCACCGGCCGCTCGAATCGCTCGGATATCTTCACCGCAGCTTTGAAAATTCCTTGATGTCCAGGAAGCGGCAGCAACCATTTGCGCAGCTTCGGGTGCTGGACGCGATCGCACAGCCAGTGCGCCGATGCGCGATACCAGGGGGGCAAACCCGCCAGCACATCCTCGCGCCAAGGTCGGCTGCCGCCGGCCCCTGGCAGCCGCGGATCCCCCTGCTCCATCGAAGCCGCGATCCAGCTTTTCCCCTGCAAGATCACCGGAAGAGCCGATGCGAAGCCATCCGGCTGATTCTGGAAGGCTTCCCGAGCGATGCTGCGGACGACCCGCTGGACCCCGGTACGGAATCCCGCAACGACCGTATGCGTCGTATCGATGAAGACCTTGGGGGACTCGTTGAGCACCATCGGTCGCCTTGCTGGCGCTTCCAGCGCCAAGGTCGCTGGCCCGAACATCGCCCGGCCGTCCCCATCCGAAGCGATTTCGGATCGATCGGAGGGCAGATCGCCACTCTGGCTCCGATCCTCTCCCAGCATCAGTTCAAGCAATTGGTCGGCATAACGCTCGAAGCTATGTTCGCTGACGTACCTCTGCCGCTCGTCGGTCAGACGATGCCGATGCCATCCCCGCTGGACCGCCTCCACCAGTTTCTCCCCGACTTCCGACCCCTTGGGTTGGTCGGTCACACGAAGGACATATCCTGGCGACTCCAGCGCCTCGGCCAAATCCTCGTTGGCGACGGTCGGGATGCCTGCAGCGATCGTATCCAGCAGCGCTCCCGACAGGCCACCGAAGAAGTGGGTGCGCAGCTGGATCGCCAGATCGGCTGCCTGAAGATAGTCCTGATACTTGGTTTCATCGATCCACTGGTCGACGAAGTGGATGTATCGTTCCACTCCATGCTGCCTAGCATGCTGCTGGAGTTTCTGACGAATCCCCCCCGCCTCGCCGACCAGATGCAATTCCAGGTTCACCCCCTGGCGCCTCCCAGCAGCGATTCCTTCGATCATCTCCTTGGGTGCCTTCACCCAGGCCACCAGTCCAAAGCTCATCACATGCACGGCATCGGGAGCCAGCCCTAGGCGCTGCTGCGCGGCGAGGCGCGCTGCGGGCTGCAAGCGCTGAGGCTCCAACAGCCGATGGCAGCAAAATGGTAGATACCTGGCCGACACGCCATACTGCCTCTCCACCTGCCTCTGAATCCCGCGCGAATGAACGATCAGCGGCTGGGCCGATTCCAGCAGCTCGTCGAAGAAGATCCCCGGCAGCCGGGATGGTTCGTGCACCCATTGATTCGATTCGGCCAAAGTCACTTCCCGGCCCAGGGACCGGCAAGCCATCTGGCGGAAGTACTCCTCTCCTTTCCACCAGTGATAGAGTTCGGCCAGTCGGTTGTCATGGATCAGGCAGGGGCCGCCGTGCCTTCGTTGCAGATCGATGATCTTGGTATGGAAATGGGAGTTGCCGACGACGCTGAGCACGCCGTCGTAGCGTCCGCTGAGATAGGCCCAGGAGGAAATCGGCAGAAACTGGTCGACTCCTCGAGCTGCGGCAGGATTGGCCGCATCGGTAAAGACATCGACGATCGCTCGCCCCGCAAGCGCCTCGACCGTCCTCTGTGTGTAGTCGGCAACTCCGGAACGATCGGGTGGCCAGGGAGACTGGATCGCAAGACGCGGCAATGCACGGGTCGCGCGAGCCCGCGATTGGGCGTTTCTTCGCTGCTGGATCTGGCGGACGACTTCTCCCCAAAACCTTCTCCCAACCTGCTCGGCCGTGTAACGCTGCGGCACCACGCGCTGACCTAACCGCAACTCCTCTCGCCACGCTGGTTGCTGCTCCAGTTGCTCCAGCAATCCCAGCAGCTGCCCGTCGTCATCTGGATCAAAACGGCAACGGTCATCAGCGACCAGTTCGCAATGGGCGGGGATATCGGAAGCGAGCACCAGCGATCCGCACGCCATCGCCTCGGTCACCGGGATCGAAAACCCCTCAGCTCGGGAACTGCAGACGGTGGCCAGCGCTTGCTGATACCACTGAGCCAGTTCCTGATCGGTCAGGGTCTGGCCGATCCGCAGCTGCGACGCCTTGCCCCCCGACTCCACATAGAGTTTTCTCAGTCGATCAATCTCGCCCTGAGGATAATGGCCCGCAATGCGCAACTGGGAACGCAAAGTCCCCTTGGCGCGGCCGCGCCCGTGCGCCCTGACCAGCAGGTCGGCATTCTTCCTGGGGTCCCCTCCTCCCACCAGCAGAACATACGGCTCCTCCCTGTTTCCAGACGGAACGGAGGTGCGGTGCATCATCTCCAGAAAGGACTTCCGCAACGCCACTCCCGTCACTCGACAGCGCCCGATCGGTGCCTCGATCAGCTCCCGCAATCGACTCTGCGTCGCGCTGCTGTTGGAGAAAAAGAAATCGTAAGCGGCCAGCCATTGCAGGCATTGCACGTACTGCCGCATCGCCTTCGGGTCGCTCAAATACCGTTCGGGTTGATCCCAGGGAATGAAATCATGCACCAGGGTGGTGGTCAGTAGCCCAGGTCGATCCAGAACGCCGGCCAGCGGATCGGGCGCATGAGTCATCGGAGATGGCTGCAATAGCACGGAACCACTTGGGACGCTGGGTGCACAAGGGCTGGTGACGATGGTGTCGAACAGCGAGTGATACGTTTCATGGATCTGTGGCAGCATCGGATCGCACCAAGCGATCCATCGCGCGCTGGGCAAACCCAGCGTACCAGCATGCGATTTGCCCCATGCATAGACGGTCGCCGCATGATGCCCGACACCACGCAAGGCGTAGTTAGGATCCTGAAAACAGCGCGCATCGCAGAGAATTTCGATCACCTCAGGCCACCTTCCGACTCACGATAATACTAAACAAATGCTTATACCTATACGGTGAGTAGTTATTAGCAAAAACGACTCATACATTTAATCGATCATCGTATTGTTCAAGCATAATCCTATTTACAAT
>JBJSWM010000027.1:0-2325 GCA_046085865.1 Pirellulaceae bacterium | reverse complement strand
AAGCGGGGCGGCAGCAGCCAAAAGGAACCGCAGCCGGACGCACCACCCAAGGATCCGACTGACCCGTCCTTCCCAAGCGGCAGTCACTTGGCGTCATTCTTGGCAGCGACAGCGACCGTCGGGACAATTCCATACGACATTCTAATGTCCATTAGAATGTCGTATCGCCGCTCAGCAGGTCACCTCGCGGCATCGAGTGCTCAAGAGTGCGATCGCATCCTTCATTCGTTGTGAATCGACCTGGTGGACATCGATCGGCTGCCCGACCCCGGTGAGCATGGTCAGCGTCAAACGCCCCCCCAGATGCTGACGAAACTCTTCCAGCCCATCGACTAGTTGAGGGTGATCCAGCAGCGGATCGAAGACCGGCAGTCCTAGCTGCCCAAGGGCTTGAAGGGTTTGATCGAGCACCTCAGTTGGCAACCCATGCGCCAGGGTGGAGTAGGCGGTATCCAAAGCCACTCCGATCGCGACGGCTTCCCCATGCCGCAGGCGATAGCGGCTGAGCCCCTCCAGTTTGTGGGCCGACCAATGACCGAAATCCAGCGGCCTCGCCTCTCGCGACTCAAACGGATCCCCGCCTCGTGTGATGTGCATCAGATGCAGCGTCACCGAACGCTGCAAAGCCTCTCTCACCGGCAAGGCCTTGCGGTCGGCGATGTGCCTGGCGTTCCGATGCAGCCACTGGAAGAATTCGGAATCCTTTAGAAGCGCCACCTTCACCGATTCGGAAAAGCCGCAGCGGAAGTCGCGATCCGGAAGCAGTTCCAGCAGTCGAGCATCGTTGACAACCCCCCAGGGAACAGCAAAGGTGCCCTTCCAGTTCTTCTTACCGAATGCGTTGATCGCATTCTTGACCCCCACCCCGCTATCGCCCTGCGCCAAAGTTGTCGTCGGAATGCGCACTAGACGGATGCCTCGGTGAGCGATCGCGGCGGCGTAACCGACGGCATCCAGAACCGCACCTCCGCCAACCACCAGGATGTAACTGCGCCGGTCCAGCCCTTCCGCATCGATCGCTTCGAATACCGAATCGACCCATCGGGACTGGTTCTTGACCTCCTCACCACCTTCCAGCCATCGAACCGGACCAGTGGCTTGCAACCGATCGCTTCCTCCCAACCGCTCTTCCAGTCGTTCGATCAGGCGGGGGTCTGCATCGCTGACGCCTTGATCCACCCAGCACTGCACGCGAGCCGCCCCCCCCTCGCTCCCTTCCATCAGGGACTCCACAACCTCCCAGTCGCTCCCAAGACAATCGTCCGTGAAGCGCAAGCGATGGCGATAGGGAACCTGAAAGTCGATATCGAGTTTCCGGGGGTCGCCCCGATGCTTAGGTTCTTGCATGGCGGATGGAATCGGTGGGGGCGCGAATCGGGGGACCGACAAGTGGGCTGTCACCTCGTCATTGTGATCCGCCACTGGCTCCCTGAATAGGGTCCCCGGTCGCTCGGTTCCTCCTCCACGCTCCAAGGAAGAATCCCCACCCCCCGCAAGCTCGACTCAATCCTCACCACCGCTAAGGCCATTCGATGCCGCGCTTCCCATTCAGGACCGGTCGTTGCCGACCTGCTGCAGCCTATCGGTCGACGGATCACCACAATGCCACTGGCCGCTAGGTGTCGCATGCCGGCGTGCTGCAAGCCGCTCCAAACCCCATCGCTCGCAGGGTGCGAGTGCAAAGAGCCTCAATCGCCAGTGGCCCGCTATCGAAAGACGCGGTCGGGTCGCCGCCCCGCATGCGGATCGCTACAGAAAATCGGATCGGTTCGATTAGGTCGACGAAGCGTTCCACTTTCTGCCGGTCAACCGCTGGTACGCTTCGATGTACTTCTCGCGGGTTTTCGCGACAACATCTTCTGGCAGTGATGGGGGTGGGCTGTTCCGATCCCAACTGGTGGTCATCAAGTACTCGCGAACGAACTGCTTGTCGAAGGAAGCCTGTGGACCTCCCGGTCGATACAGATCAGCTGGCCAGAATCGGGAGCTGTCGGGGGTCAGCACCTCATCGATCAACAGCAGCTTCCCGTCGCTCCACCCAAACTCTAGCTTCGTATCGGCTATGAGGATCCCGCGAGCTGCCGCTAGCTGGGATCCCTTCCGATACACTTCCAGCGATCGCCGTTTGAGCTCCTGCGCCAGTTCGGCTCCCAATGCATCCACCATCGTTTTCAGTCCGACGTTTTCATCGTGCCCACTGGCTGCCTTCGTGGCTGGTGTAAAGAGTGGCTCTGGCAATTGGGCGCACTGCACAAGACCAGATGGAAGCGGCAAGTCACAGACGCGACCGGTGGCCAGATAGTCGCGCCACCCTGAACCCTCCAG
>JBJSWM010000026.1:0-731 GCA_046085865.1 Pirellulaceae bacterium | reverse complement strand
CCTGTCGATGGGATCCCCAAGCCGGGATCGCAAATGCGATTGGGCTCGCTTTGTCTTCGTGCCTTCGCGGCTTCGCGCGAGCCGAGGAGCGAGTTGCAGTGTGTTGCAGGAGTCGAAGCCGTGAGCGACCGCCTAATACCTCACCAGCTCAGCTTTTGACTGCTGATCGCAGGACGGTTCTTGTCGCGGGGGTATTCCGACTCGGGGGCGCCGCGTTGCCAGATGTCTGGGCCTTGCCAGTTCGATTGCCTGCCTTCGATTGAAACGGTCCGCTGATCGACATCAATCGTCGCAATAGCCCAAAGCGGAGACTGGTAGGCTGCGACATTTTTCAGGTAGGGGTGTTTTTGATGCAGGTCGGCTGGATAGGTTTCGCGATGGGCGTTTTCCGGTAGCCAGACGTAGGAGGCGCTGTTGATTTGGAAGTAGGAGATCCCCTCCAGTTGGATCGCGTAGTCTTGGTGAAAGTGTCCTGAAAAGACACCGGCGATCGAACCGGGGCGATCCTTCTGTGCCTGCTCGAGGAGGGCACGGACCTGGGATCGATTCTCGATCCCGTTGGGGTCGTCGACGGGATGGTGCAGGAAGATTAACGACGGCCGATCGGCTTGGGCCAGTTGCGTTTGGAGCCATCGCTGCTGGTCCTCGGCGATCCATTTCTTGTACCCTTTGGCGGTGCCGCCGGGGTCGTTTGTGTCCAGCACGATTCCCAGGCAGGGGCCTGCGTCGAA
>JBJSWM010000025.1:0-11117 GCA_046085865.1 Pirellulaceae bacterium | reverse complement strand
GGTACCTTTTCTGGGTCGTGGAAAAGGTGTCAGGTACCTTTTCTGGGATTCTATCCACGAAGGATTCCAGCGACAGGACCTGTCGTACTCGTGCTCAGGCCGGATCGCCGAAGGCGGACGGCCGGTACTCGTACTCGACCGTTCGATGATGATTCGACGTCCGATTCGAGATGCACGAAAACGAGCACGACGAAGAACTGGCGGGGGACGTTCACTAGGGCGCCAGGACGGGTTTTAGCACTTGCTGGGGTGATGCTGCAGGGATTTCCTTGAGCATTTGATCGACGGCCGCCACGACGATGTCGGCAGGCAAAGCGTAACTGCAGACTCGACCGGCTCGAGCGATATTCAGTCCTACCGCCTTCCCTTCGAGATCCACCAGGGGACCTCCACATTGATTCGGGGACAAAACCGTATCGTGCTGGAAAACCGATGGAAACCCACTGGCTCGAGCACTCACCTTGCCGTTGACTTCCATTTCTGCTGGATCCAGCAGATTGCTGCTGAGATCCATCAAGCGGACGCGAACATGATTGACGGCTTCCGATCGCTGGAACTCCACCTCCACCCATTCCCCGGCTTTCATCGATGCCACGCGTTCCAGCAAATGCTGGCGGGAAGTCAGCGTGACGCCATCGATTTTCAGGAGAAGATCCCCTTCCAGCATCCCTGCCTGATCGGCGCCGCTGCCGGAGAGCACTTTGGTGATGACATTCCCTTCTCCGGTCCAATCGAACGAAATTCCCATCACCGCACGCTCGGGCTGAATCGGCCTAGGGGCGACACTGATCACTCCGATTGACATCGGCATGGCGCGCACGTCGGTCGAGGCAGTCCAACTACCGATGACCGGGACGGTACTGCTGGACCATTCCACCACCGGCAGTCCGGTGCGTTCGATCTTCAGGAGCGCCAGATCCAGATCGCTTCGCACCGCTCGTCGGCTAGCCTTCACACGCGTCCCATCGTACAGACGGCACTCGAGCGGATCCCCCGCCAGCTCGCTGGCCTTGGTGACCACAAACCCATCTTCGCGGACGATCGCACCCATAGCGATCGGCTGTCCGGATCCCAGCACACGGACGGTCGCCATCCACTGGTTGCCAACCGCTTCCTTGAACGCCTGCAGCACGTTGTAATGCATCTTCTGATAGCGCGTCGGCGAGGGCATCAAGCCTTCCAGAAGACTTGTTCCCCCCAGCGGCTGCTGAATCCACTGCACCAACTCTCGGACTGACCCTAGTTGGCCCTCCACCGAATCGGCTTTCGGCCCCCCCCGCTGAAACTCGATCTCGTACCTGTCGCTCGATCCACCACTTCCAGTGGTTCCATGGTCCCGAACCGTTCCTTCAGCCGGAACGATCGCCGAGTCGCTCCAGCTCTTCCCCTGCATGCCCCACCAGGAATGGAGTTTGGAAAGCGCTGGTCCCGAGTGGTGGGTTCGGTAGGTTAGCCAGCCGATGGACGCCACCAGCAGAGCGCCGCGCAGCAGAACGAAAAGGAACCCCCTCACTCCATCACCCCGCGATCTATCGAGAAACCCGCGCGACGTCTCCTGGGCGAATCGCTCATGGGTGATGCACTCCCACGACAATCGTCAACTCCATCACCCGATCGCCGCGCAGCAGTTCGACACGCACTCGGTCCCCCGGCATCGTACCTTCGACCGCAAGGATCAGATCCTGAAACGTTTCGATCGCAGCCCCCTGAAACTTCCGGATACGATCTCCCACTTGAACTCCCGCTTTTTCTGCAGGGCTTCCCTCCACCACCGACTCGATGATCGGAGTGGGATCGTCTTTTTTCCCGAGCACTCCAATGACCGGTTTGTATCCGGGAAGTGTGCCCCATGCATCGCCATCGGCCATGCGATCCCAGTGATCGCGGTAGACATCGATGGGGACATGCATGTTGTCCTGAATGTCGGAACCGATGCGGCTATGAATCCCGATCAGCTTCCCTTCGAGATCAAACAAAGGACCTCCGCTGTCTCCACCGATCAATGGGCAATCGGTAATCAGCGTCGTGGAAAGATTCTCCAGCAGCCTGCCGACACGAATGACCGGTGGTCGATTGGATTGCCAACCTCCTGGATGCCCGGCAGCGATGCACCATTGTCCTTCGCGCAGATCGGTGGAACTGCCCAAGGAGGCGTGAGGCAAACCTGCAAAATCGACGATCTTGACCAGTCCTGCATCCATATGGCGATTCATCCCCAAGGTTCTGGCTCGCAGCCGCTTCCCGTCCGAAAGCGTCACCCAGGCATCGCGCATCGGTTTACCCGCAACATGCGCGGCCGTCAGGACATATCCATCGGCCGTCACCAAAACACCACTTCCTTGTGCCATTCCCTGCTGGACGTTGACGGTGACCTTCTGAATCTTCTCCGCTACCTTGGCTTGCTGTTTCTCTAGCGCCATCAGCTCCCCAACCGACCGAGGCTCCTGCCCTTGGTAAAGCCGATCTAGTCCATTTTCCAGCGGCAGGAAAGTACTCCCAGGAGGTCGCTTGGGCAGTGTGGCGCTGGCTGCCTGAACTGCTGCAGAACTGGAGTCATCGGGAGAGCCCGGCGAAAGACGAATCACCCCGGCCGTGGCATCGACAAAAGGGGTCTCCGAATGGCGATCGACCGTTGACTTGGATGAACTCTGAGGCAGGGTCGCCGTCTGGGACCAAGCCCACTGCGATCCCAAACAGAGGGTCCATACCAGCCAGAGCCCAAAGCCAACGGCCAGCTTGCTCCAAATCGGATCCATCCCGGCAAGGAAAGTCCAAGGCCTGGGACCAAATGCCAAATGCAACTCCCACCAACTAGCAGGTCGCTTGGCCAACCGAGGTCCGCGAACCGGGGATGGGTTGTCGATGCGAATCTTTCGATTCACCAGCTGGCGTTCTAAATGTGCCACTGCTTCCTCCCCGACCTGTCGATCCAGACCGGCCAACCACCTAGGGTTCGAAAGCCGATCGATGTGAGCGATATCGAGGGTCTTCCAACGACCTGCGCGCATCGGCGCCGGCGGCTGGTTCGCCTCACCCTTCCACACGAGCCTCATTGTAAACCGCTCGACTTGAGAATTCCCGCGCAGGATTTGAGGATTTCGCGACTCCCCAGGCCTCCATCCCCTACAACCGGCCAAACCGGCAACTCTGGTACGATTGACGGCAACCTACGATCCTTCATGGAAACCAACTGAATGGCGCTGCTTTCGCCATCGCAGTTGGACACTTGGATGGAAAAAGGTATCGAAGGAGCACAACTCCCTGTGACCGACAATCGTCACCTACTGGTACTGGGCTGTGGCTACGTCGGAAAGGCTGTCGCCAGGGAAGCACTGGCATCCCACTGGCGCGTCACTGCAACCACCCGTTCCGAAGCCTCGGCCCATCGGCTGGAGTCGTCGGGAATCCGAGCGATGGTCTACGACTGGACCCGGGATCCAGTTCCTTCCTTCGACTCATCGGCCGATGCCATTTTGATCGCCGTCAGCCACCATGTCGCACCGGGCGAGAACGCCCTACAGATCCACCCTGATGGACTCCATCGTAGCCTCCCTTCCCTCGCTGGCTCCGCCCGCCGCATCATCTATCTGTCGACCACGGGTGTCTATGGGCAAAAAGACCTCCGATTGGCCACCAGCTCGTCCATCGCGCATCCCTGGATCGATGAGTCGGATCCGATTGCCCCCGATCGCCCTGGCGCAATCCATGCCGCAGCTGGCGAAAGGTGGATGCGAGAAAGCCAGTTCTCCGAGCGATCGACGATCCTTCGACTGGCGGGGATCTACGGCCCCCATCGAACACCGAATCTCCAGAAGCTGCGGGCTGGAGAAGCCATCGAAGTGCATCCGGAAGGATTCCTGAACCTGATCCATCGCGATGACATCGCTCGCGTCGTCCTGAATCTACTGCGCCATCCCTCTCCGAAGCCACTTTACTGTGTCAGCGATGGCCATCCGGTGACGCGCGCCGAATACTATCGATGGATCGCCGAGCAACAAGGTCTTCCTGCTCCGATTTTTGCACCACCCGGAGATCCACCGTCGGCACCTTCCCGAAGGTTGGGAAGCAAGCGGATTGATCCTCGGCTTTTGATGGAAGATACGGGGAACGAGTTTCGATTCCCAAGCTATCGTGAAGGACTGCTGCATTCTTGGCGGGAAGAAGTCGCGGAAAACGGCTCTTCTCGGGCTGTACCAGAATGATCGCCCGTCTCTCACGCCACCGCGAAGGAACCCCACACAGGCAGTCTCGCCCCTTTTGGGATCGACAGGAACGTGTCACAATCGTCCGACAGGGGGCTCAGCCCCTGCTTTTCTCAGCATTCTGATTCCCAAGGCTCAACCGGATCATGCTCGCTCGCAAACCGATCTTCCCCAACGTGCTCGAAATGAATGTCCAGGCCGGACAGCTGATCGGCTGCAATGTCTATTTGATCCACGATGGCGACGAATGGGCACTGATCGATATCGGCTATCAGGATAGTGTGGAAGAGATCATCGAACTGATTCGCCAGATGGACTTCCCCCTCTCCAAGTGCAAGACTCTGATCGCGACGCACGCCGATGTCGATCACGGGCAAGGATTCGCTGCCGCAAAACAGATTCTGAAAACCTCCCTCACGGCTCACCCGAAAGCGGCTCGTCTACTGGCCGAGGGAGATCGATTGCAGACGTTCGCTGAAGTCGAGGCCCAGGGTATCTCGATGGAGATGCCCAAGGTGACGTGCGAGCATCTGGTTCAGGACGGCGATGTCATCAAGATCGGCAGCCTGGAACTGGAAGTGTGGAGCACGCCGGGGCATGCTGACAGCCAATTGGCCTTTCGGCTGGGGGATCTGCTGTTCAGCGGCGATAACATCTATCGCGACGGCTGTGTCGGCGCCATCGATGCGCACCACGGCAGCAACATTCCTCACTTCATCGAATCCCTGGAGCGGATTCGCGACAGCGACGTGACTTGGCTCCTTCCTTCCCACGGTCCTTACTTTCGCCGCGATCCGGCGATGATCCATCGCACGATCGAACGACTGAAAGGCTATCTGCACATGGCCGATTTTGGCACCTGTGCCATCGACTGGCCGTTGATCGATCAGTGGGAAGAGATGGTGCGCGATGGCAAACTGCCGAAGTAGACCGCATCGATCACACCACACTGCCGGCTTCCACTTCAATGAAGCATCACGGATCCCGCGATTCTTAAACCCCAGCATCGAAGATCGACAACCTCTGCCGAAATCGTGGTAGGCTACTGGCCCCCATGACACCTAGTAGCGGTCTTCGGATCTCTCCAAATCCCGCAGTGCCAACTCGGATCCCCACGATCAGGAGATCAACTCTCGGATCGGTTCACCAAAGGGTAGAATTGGCATCGGCCTGCCCTGGTGGTCTAAAAAGCTCTCTTCGTAGTTGATCCCGAGAAATCGATAGACGGTGGCCCATAGATCGTTTGGTGATAGCGGCCTTTCCACCGGATGTTCCCCTCTTGCGTTGGTGGCTCCTAGAACCTGACCGGTCCGGATTCCGCCACCACTGATCAGCATCGACATCGCATCGGGCCAGTGATCGCGGCCTGGTTGCATCACTCCCGTCTGCGACCCCTTCGTTTCATTGATCCGGGGGGTCCGCCCAAACTCCCCCGTTGCGATCAGAAGCACATCGCGATCCAGCCCCCGCTGGTAGAGATCCTCGATCAGCGCCGTCAGCGCCTGATCGTAATAAGGGAAACGCCATCGGGAATCGGCGAACAGATCGCAATTGACGGCATGCGAGTCCCAGTTGTAGGTGCAATTCTTTGGCATCCCCTTGGGATCATTCGGATTTTCCCAGACCATCGTCACAAATCGCGACCCTGCCTCCACCAACCGACGCGCCAGCAAACCCCGCTGACCGTACGTGTGCCTGCCATAGCGATCGCGCACCGCATCCGGTTCGCGCGTCAGGTCGAACGCATCGCGAACCTGCTGCGATGTCAGCATCGTCAAGGCTCGCTGGCCAAAAGAATCCATCGCCTCCATGATGCCGCTGGAATCGATTTCCCGACGAAACCGATCCAGACCCTCCAGCAGCTTCAGCCGATCCGCCAACCGATGTTCCATCTCGGGAGTCATACCGATGTTTCGAACCTGGAAATCGGCTCCATTGGGATCGGCGTCGACAATGAAAGGGATATGAGCCGGTCCCAGGTAGGCTGAACCGAAGGAGAAGGTATCGACTCCCCCGCGTCCACCGTCGACACCTGCGATGCAGGCCGGTAACGGCTCGCTGGGTCGGCTGAGCAATTTCTGGGCGACGCTGAGCACCGATGGCGAATCGTTCACGAAATCGACAGGACTGGCCGGAATGCGACCGGTCAGAAATCGCTTGTGGCCACCACCATGGTCAGAAAATTGGTGATGGCAACTTCGAATGATCGTGTACTTGTCGGCGCAACGGGCATGCATCGGCAGCAATTCGCAGACGTCGATGCCCGGCACATTGGTCCGAATCGGTCGGAACAATCCCCGGTACTCTACCGGAGCATCCGGCTTCATGTCGTAGGTCTCCATGTGCGGAGGACCACCAGGAAGCCAGATGAAAATGACCGCTCGATCTTTCACCGGCTTCCCTGCGTTTCTGGAAGCATCCTGGGCCCTGAGCAGATCGGCCAGCCCCAATCCGCCGATCCCAAGCCCCCCGAACTCCAGGAACGAACGACGTCGCATCGGCCCGCGACAGGTTCGCATGGCGTCGCCTGGACCGACTTCCTTCACGCGCTTGCTGGCCATCGACGGATCTCCAACCAAGTCACCCGAAACGGAGTGGACGGAGCTGAACTCTCGTCTCACTCTATCTCCAACCAACCGAAACCTGCAACGTTTCCTTATCCAACAAGCGGCCATCGATCGACCGATTCCCACCACGGCTACCGGCGGTCCAAGGAAAATCCATCGCCAGCTCGATTCCCTCCCACCGGCCGCCGCTCTCCAAAAACAGAAACTCCAAAAAAACTGGCCGGGTCGCTGGTACGACGCCGGCCAGAAAAGTCAGTTTTCTTTTGAGCCACCTAAAGTCAGGTGCGCCCGTTGGGCCGTCGACGCCCAAGTTGCTGGAACCATCGATCGAGCGTCACTGCATCGAGCGATTCACCGGAGGTGCTAGTCGACTGGGAAGAAGCTGCCTGACTGGGTGCTGCCACCAGAGATCCGACACCCGATGCCGCTCGACCAGCTTCCCCTTCCGGACTCAACGGAGCTTTTGCCGATCCCGCCGAGGTGCTCTTGACCAAACTTCCGGAGGAGACATTCATTGAGCCGACTCCGGGAGCCGCCTGGGTGAACCCAAAGCCACCCGGGGGAAGCGATGGGGTAACCAATGGCATCGCATAGTCTTCCACTTCCCCGTCGGCCGCAAACCCCGCATAGCCATAGCCAGCAAGCGTGGTCAATCGGAACCTTCCGAAGACATTGCCAGCAACAAGTCCCGAAGGAATGACCAGCGACACAAAGTTATTGCCATCGAAGACTGGGAGGTTCTCGGCAATCCGTTCTCCCGCATCATCCCAGTCGCCATCGCGATTGAAATCGACCCACGCATTGAGGTGGACACGCCTCTCTGGTGGTGCCTTCACTGCGACCGTCAAATTCACCGTCGTTCCGATCGTCAACCTGGGCAATGTCACCCCATCCTCGTCGGCACCATCTCCCGTCGCCGTGCTGTTGGGCCGTCCATCGGTTTCCGCATCGATCGTGTTACCCAAACGCAAGGTCTCCGTCACCACATTGCGGGCACCATTTCGCGCCAGCCGGACAGGGTACTTGGTCGCCGTCGTCTCTGGAGCGTCGCCGAAATCGAGCGGCAGGACCGGCAAGCCGGTTGGATTCAGGAACGCGTTGACGAAGGAGACATCCGCACTGGTGACCTTGCCGTCGCCATTGGCGTCAGCGGGCCGATACGCAAGACCAGGCGCGTTGTTCTGGCTTGTCTCCACCAGTCGCGTGTCGGTGCTGTCGACCTTCCGGTCGCCGTTGACGTCCCCACGCAAGCGATGGAACGATCCTGCGATAATGCCCCCCACCACTGCCCCTTCCGGGCTGGATACCTGATCCCCAGGCAGTTCGTAGGTGTACCAACCGTTGGGCATCGATAGGTAAGGCACTTCGGCAAAGTTCCAGGTTAGGTAAGGCGTTCCGTTGCCGGTGAGCGACACTCGCTCCATCGGCACCACCTGACCCGTGGTGCGATTGACCACTCGCAGCACGCTCTTCTCGGGCACCACCACCGGCTGGTTGTAACGGAATTGCACCGTGCTGATTCCCGATCGGTTCGGGTTGGTGAAGGAGCCGTTGATGACCACCGCGTCATTCAGCGGCGCGGGGGGCAACGCACGAACGGTCACCACATAGTCCTCGACTTCTCCGTTGGCCGCCAAACCGGTTGGGGTGTTGCCCTCTCCAGCTCCTGCCGTCAGACGGTATCGAATGAACGTCGCTCCCTCTCTTGCCGTCTCGGGCACCAGTACCGACAGTTCATTGACGCCGGGAACAAGTGTGACTTCCTGCAATAAATGCTCGGAAGCATCAAAGATGCCGTTTCGATTGAAGTCGAACCAAGCGTTCAGAACGCCTCCTTCGGTGGCGAAGATCCTCTGGGTCAGCGGTTTGTTGAAGAGCGGTGCCGAGGTGAAGATGACTCCATCTTCATCATCCAGCGAATTGGTATCGTCCCCTAATGCGTTGGTGCTTGGGAAAGCATCCTTCTCGGTATCCCGCCGTTCCCCAAGGATCGGCTTTCGCTTCTCATGCCGCGCTCCGTCGACCTCGAGGCTAGTCCCGTAGCTGTTGGGCGCATCGCCATAATCCTTCGGCAACCCCAGGACTCCGACGATGTTGTCGATCGCTCCCTGAGCGTCGATCAAACCCCATCCGGTATCGTTATCGAAGCCAGGAGAGAGCATATCGATCGAGGTCTGGACAAGACTGGTTCGGATCTGTGCTGGAGTCGCCACACCAGGACCACCCACCACTTCCATCATCAAAGCCGCCACGGCCGCAGCATGGGGAGCCGCTGCCGAAGTCCCGAAGAAGTTGGGGAATCCGTCGCCTTCGATGTCGTCACCGAAGAAGGTCGTGTTGGTTCCATCGACAGCCGTGAAATCGGGGGTGGTTCGCGTTTGGGGCCGGAAGTACCGACTTCCGTCAGGCCGCATCAAAATCGAAATCCCACCGGCCGATGTAAAGGACTCTGGTAGCGGCGGATTCTGCCCGTACTCTGGGGTATCTCCGTAAAACGCCGCTCCCACCGCCAATGCCGATGCCGCGTTGGCATGGCCGTAAGCACTGCCACTACGGGTATCGAACTCCTCGATCTGCAGAGCATCGGTGAAGTAAACGTACTTCACTCTCCCGGGCAAGTTGATGGTCTCCGAGGTAAATGAACCAATGCCGATCTGGAAGAATTCGTCGGCAAATCCATCCAAGTCGAAATCGCTGGTGCCGTCATTGAAAAACTGAAGAATCTCCAAAGGATCTCCAGCCACGTTGAAATCCCACGCGACATTGATCAACGAACTGGAGTCTGGCTGAGCGACATCGCCAAAGACCATGAAGTCCAGATCCGCATCGGCCCCAGGACTGGCGCCATCGATCGATGCAAACGGATCATCCCACTGAAGTACAAAGACTCCAAAGGAGTTCACTGGCACATAAATCCGCTGGTAAAGATCCGTATTTGGACCTCGGTCGAAATCGACAAATTCCCAGCTGGTCAAATCGCTATTCTCATCGACCACCCAGTCGGTACCCTGGCCCTCCCAGCTGTTTCGACCGTTGTTCCCGGCACTGGAAAAATAGGGGACGCCACGGCCGACCACTTGGTCGACAGCCTGAGCGATCGGTCCGTCTTGAAAGAACGGTTCATCCAGGTAGATGATGTCGTCGACGATCACATCCGATCCCGCGTCTGCCAGATCGACAATCCCCTGTGCAAACGATGCCGCTCCGTCAAACGCAGTATGAAACTGAAGTGGTGAACCTGGCGCCAGGTCGTGAATCAACTGCAGCATGGCTCGACCTTCATCGATCCCCTGGCTGTCGGATTCATCCAGCACCTGTACGCCGGCGGCTGGAAGATCTCGCGTGGCAATATCCTGAGCCGCTGATGAGAAGGGGTTGCCATCGAAGTCATAACTGTCCGAAAGCACTCCAATTGTGACCCCAGCGCCATCGATCTCGTAGGCTGCCCGTGCGGTGTCGACCCGCATGGCGATGTCGGCCTGAGAGGTGGTATCCCCCACGTTGGTGCGCGCCATCGAAGGGCGAGCCTGACCTAGAGAAGGAGTCTGCGCCAACTGCGGCAACTTGTCGATCGGCACCCATGCCGATACCTGGTTGCCTGCAACTCCAGTGACTCGTCCACCCAGCACCCCAATGTCGTTCTGCAATTGAGCCACACTGCCATTGCTGGAAGCATGGATCAGCACCTGACCATCCAGCACGCGAAATAGATCCTTGGACGACTCCGCCTGCTCCACCAATCGACTTTCCGCTTTGGTCCAGCCTCCAGCGGGCTGCTGGCTGAGATACAGTCCGGAAAGGAGCCCGCCGATTTTGGTCGCTGATGCCTGCTTCATTTCCACTGGCGAATCACCGGGAACAGGTGCCCCACCCAGAGGATCCCATGGATTGATTCCCCCGAAACCGCCGGCTAGGTCGGTCGCCATCAATCGCCGCGACTCCAGTGCCTGCACTTCCAGTTTCCTGACTCTAGTCCGCTGACGACGACGCCTGGCCAGATCCAAACCCCAACTTTTGCTCGCCATGAAATCACCTGCTGCAAGAATAAAAAATCAATGCGTTGAACAAAGCTCGAAGATCGATCCGCGGGGTCGCTACCACGAGAGCAAAATCGCGACTCAAAAGTCTCTGAATCGAATCGAAGTGATTGCTGTGTTATCGCCAGAAAGCGGCACCGAAAAGTTCGCTCCGCTGAATCGACGATCCTTCTTAGGTTTTATGAAGGACGGAAATGAATCTCAACCAATTTCCCGGCGCGACGAAAGAAAATGCCAGTTCGTCCCAACCAACCGGTCGAATCGAAATGATTATCCCAGCCAGCAGATTTTCGCGCGAATCCAAAGGTCCT
>JBJSWM010000024.1:0-2796 GCA_046085865.1 Pirellulaceae bacterium | reverse complement strand
GAGCGATTCAGTCTCATCCAGTGGGACAAGGTCGTATTCAAACCCTTCCCGAATCAGAATTGCCTTGAAGTCTCCAAACTCTTTGAACGAGTCTGGCCAGACGGCGACGCTAAAGAAGGTATCTGCGGTCGAGTACCTTTTCAGCAGCCGTTCCACATCCGCCTTGCCAGCTGCCTGTGCAAGGGACCACCCCTTACCCGCAATTGGTTTCACTAGCACCCCCCCCAGAACACCAGTTGCCGTCGCATGCTCTTCGTTGACCCCTAGGGTCGATTTGCCTTGGATGTCGGTCAGCAGATAGATCTTTCCATAGCGAATTGCAAGCAAGACATTGCCTTTCAATGTCTCAGCCACTTTGGGCAACTGAGTCATCGTCTCGGTGGCATCGAGAGCCTCTTCAAACTCCTTCGATCGATCTGCCGCAGCTATCCGCGCCTCTCGGAGATCGATCGACAACTCCTGGAGTTCTGTCTGAGCCTCCTTGATGCTCTGGTCGTTCTTTCTGGCCGAGGTCAAATTCGTCGCCTGCTGGCGATGCAGTTCATCGACTCGGTCCACGAGCTCCTGATGCTTGGCCCGCAGGGCGTCTACTTCGGCATCCCCTTCTGTCATCAACAGCCTTTCACGATCGGCATTCGACTGAGCGATCGTCCGAATCTGCACCTGTAAAGACTCCAGCTTCTCCTGAAGCCTGGACGCCTCGGCTTCCGAAACCGAACTCGCCTTGCTGACCTCCTGCGGCTGGTTGCTTCGCATCGAAACCAAAATGGAAACAAGAATCGAAATGAACATGATCCCGCCAAATGCATTGCAGATGGCATCAAGGAACAAATCGAGGCTGGAGTCGCTTCTCAGCTTTCTAATGCGTCGCGTCATTGGCTGGACACCTCGCTGCGAAGTTTCACCACGCGACTTGGATCAACAACGTCGTATCCAAAACTACGGCTGGATGACTTTAGGGCATCCCGCAATTCGTTGAACAGCGTTGCAGAGTTGGGCCGGACCAGCAAAAAGAAGTGCAGACGTCTCGATTTCTGTCCATCGATCCATGCAGCGACCTTTGCTGCAGCCCCGGGCTGAGCAAAAGTGAATCTGCGATCGGCGGAAAGATCGAGCGCCTGGACACCAGTCTCTCCGATCTCCAGGATCACGACTGTGCGCCCTTGCAGGTCTTGGTCGCGAAAGATCAGCGGAGACTCGGTCTCCAGCTCCTGGATCTTCGAATCCAGTTGCTTCAATTTTCCCAGCAAACGGTTCAGCTCCTCCTTCTCCGGGACGCGCTTCTGCATTTCCACCTGCAGCTGCTGGTACGCAACCTCCTGCTGCCCAAGTAGTTCTTCTATCTTCTCGTTCTCTACCTCCAGCCGTCGGGCCTGATCCTGCAGCATCTGGATAGCAGTCTTCATTTCCTCGAACGCCGCCTCGCGATTGGCCAGCGACTTGCTTCCAGGCAGGGATTCCTGCTGGTCGAGGAAATTCGAGCGTTCGGAAAGCTGCTTTAGTTCCTGCTCAAGCGATGCAATTTGATCGCTGAAGATATCTTCGAAACTTTGCTGAACTCGCTGGGCCGAAGCCACCCTTGTGGCAAGCTCCAGCACCAGAATCAGCGTCAGGAGGACGAAGATGCCAACGACCGAGGTGATGATGTCCTGGAAGGCGAAGAACGAGATTCCAGGGGCACTTGGTCTTCGCCGTGACATCGATTAGCCCTCCCGAGTCTGCTCGTAAGGGAGGATGCGAATTCGGCTGACGATCTGATTCATGCAATAGTCGCTGCAGTCGTCCAGGAATTTCTCTTCCCGCGTCTTCTGGAGCGTCATCCACAGTTGCAGAATCATCGCCAGCACTAGCGCTAGCAACGTGGTGTCGAATGCGGTACTGAGCCCCGAGGTCACCTTCGAGAGTGATCCAATCACCGACCGCATGTCATCCTGCTGGTCGAGGAGACTGCTGAAGCTAGAGATCGACTGCCCAAGCCCCAGGACCGTTCCGATAAATCCCAGCACCGGTATCGCCCAGAGAAATCCCCCGAGGATACCGAAGGAAGTTTCGATCGAGGACTCATCCCGTTCCGAGATCGACCGCATCATGTCATCGACATCGGAAACGCGCCCGAGATTCTTCAGGTTGCGAATCGCTACGAGGATACGATGAAAAACGATGAATCGGTCAGGGTCGGCAGCGATTCGATGGATCTGATGAACCACTTGATCGGCAGTCTGAGAACTGAGGACAAAATCATGTTGCGACGGCGTGCAGTCGTACATGAGAGATTTCTTCTGAAGTTTCAGCTTCGTGTGCTTCAGCCACAGGATCACAGCGCTCCAGAATGCGAGAAAGACCGCTACATGCTGGGTCGGACCTCGACGCAGGAAAATATCTGTCCAGTAACTGGAGGGCAGCCACATCAGCAGTGAGTAGAGGCAGGTGGTGAACACCAGCGCAGCAATGGCCGGGAACCAGAAATTGACCGCGGTTCCATAACCCGCTCGAAATCCCAGCCGCTGCTCCCAGTCGGAGTCATAGCAGTTCAGTGGCGGGCGATCCGGGTTGGTGAACGCCCTGACTTCCTGGTTCTCGGCACTCATGGTTGGGCAATTCGTTTCCAATGGAGAGGCTGACTGCTAAGTCGCAGACACTAGAAGCTTGGTATTAATCCCGAACTCAAACTAACACCCAAAGCCGAAAGGGAGAACAAGATTACGATTTCAAAGACGATAGCGAAAGCAAGCGTAGTACCGATTAGCTTCCAAAAGCGGTTGGCAGCTAAAAACGTAGCTTCAACGTCGCTTTCAG
>JBJSWM010000023.1:0-7528 GCA_046085865.1 Pirellulaceae bacterium | reverse complement strand
CCTTCGATCCATCCGACGATCCCTTCGATCCATCCGACGATCCCTTCGAGCCATCCGACGATCCCTTCGATCCGCCGGAGGATTCATCCGATCCGCCTGACGATCCCTTCGATCCGCCCGACGATCCCTTCGATCCGCCTGAGGATCCATCCGATCCGCCTGACGATCCCTTCGATCCGCCCGACGATCCCTTCGATCCGCCCGACAATTCATCCGATCCCTGCTTGGCCCCTTCTCCTTCGCTCGTCCCCTCCCCATCGGACGACTTCGAACCGTTCGCACCTCCTCCTTGGTTGCCACTGCCCGACTTGCTGGAACGATTCCCAGCATCCGATTTCTCACCGGCTGGATCATCTGAGGAGCTTGCTGGATCCGACTTGCCGTTCTTCATTCCTTCTTCTTGCGATGCAGGTGAATCGGGCGACTTGGTTTCCCCCGTCTCGCTTGGCCTGCCTGACTTCGACTGACCCGACGGGTCGGCGTCTTCTTGGCCCGATGAATTGTTCTGCTTTCCAGCCGTCTGCTCGCTTCCCCCCGGCTCACTCTGCCCCTTGTTGTCCCCGGACGCTGCATCTTGCGGCATCGAGGGAGTCGACGGATCGTTGGCGGGAGATGGTTCCGACGGATCTCCCGACGGCACCTGGGACGACTGTCCCGATCCATTTCCTGGTGACCGGTTGCCCTGGCGGTCGGGCTGACCTTTGCTCCCCGGATCGGTGCCTTCCTTGGGATCGGCCGAAGAATCTCCAGTCGTTTGCGAAGGGTCCGACGAGCTAGAAGGATTGTCGCTCCCTTGGGACTGGGAAGCATCGCCTGATGGGGACTTTCCTTTTTCCTGTAGGTATTTCTGGATCCGTTCGAACACTTCGCCGTCGTGTTCCGGTGGCGAATTCTCTGAGGCTTCTCCTTCGGACTCCGAATCGGGATTCCCGATCTGCTCCTTGCCACCGGCCCCCGACCGATTCCCGCCCGAACGATCACTACTCTGAGCCTGGGTGCCACTTTGGGATCCCTGGGCGTCCCCATTTTGGTCGTCCGAACCGGAGCCGTTCGTGGATTGCTGGCCTGGCGAAGACTTTCCACTACCCGACGACTGCCCGTCGGTCATCTGCCCACTTCCCTCCGAGCCGTCCTCGGAGGCGTCTCCTGAATCCTGCTTTGGATCGTCACGATCGCCCTGGCCTTTGGAAGGTTTGCTCGACTTGCCACTGCCCCCGGGCTGATTGGCAGATCCCTCGGAGGATTCCGATGGATCGCTGGAGGAGTCGCTGGAGTCTTCACCGCCAGCACCTCCCCCGCTGTCTTCTTCGCTTTGGGATGATTTCTCCTGATCCTTCTTCTCCTTTCCGTCGGGCTGCTTGCCCTTCCCCTTGCCGGTCGGGTTGGTTGGAGATTCCTTCTCCTGATTGTTTGGGTCCTCTCCCTTCGATGGATCCTTTGGATTTTCCGAACCGGTGCGATCCTTTGGGTTTGGCGTCCCTTTTTCTGCATCAGGTTTTCGAGGGTCCTTGGCACCCTGCTTCCCACTAGGGTCTTTCATCGGATCCTGTTTCGGATCGCCGTTGGGATTGCTCGGATCTCTTTCGCCAGATCGATTCTCGTCTTCAGGCTTCTTGGATACGGCATCGTTCGGGTCGACGATTTCGATCACCAGCGGCAACGACTGACCGACGTTGGGCTGCGGCTCCTCTGTCCCTGGCTTGGTTCGGTGATCGGTCGCGATCATCGACACCTCCAATCGCTCGCCCACCTTCAATTGCCAATCCTGGGGATTCAGTTGCCATGTCTTTTCCTGGGGTCCTACCAACGGCTCGTTCGACTCCAGCAGGGTCTGCTCGATCCTTACCCGCTGGCCAACCTTCCCCTCGATCGCCACCTTGTGGAGTCCAAAGTCGGGATCGATAGCTCGCAGCGGAAGTTCCAGCGTCTGGTTGATTGGAAGCTGGATCGGTTTGCGCGAATCGATGCGCCAGATCGCTTCGGGGGGAATATCGCCCAGCACCTTGATCGGATAGATCACGGGATTGAGATTCGATTCGCCCAAAGGGTTGGTGGCCTTGATTCGGTAACTGGAAAGGGTGGGGCTGGCGCGTTGGGAATCCAGTTGCAGCAACCAGTCGCAGACCATGCCGACATCTTCGATGCGAACGTCGTAGATGGTTGAAGCGCGGACAAACTCTCCTTGCTCCATCACTGGATCGATTTCCACCCGAGCCTTCTGCAGGGGCTGGTTGGAGCGACCGTGGATGGTGACGCGAGTCCCTTCAATCGCTTCGATCCTGCCGTCGCCGGGGACGGTTCTTGGGGCCAGCCGGGTGTAGGCTGGAAAGAGATACTCGACACGGTCGATCGCCACCAAGGGGATCGGCTGAATGGTGACGGCATAGGGGCCGGCAACCGCATCCCCAGCTTCCACCCAGTACCGAAGATCCTGATGGATGCCGTTGCTCCCGCTACCCAGACGCAAACGATAGAAAAGCCCTTCGGTCTCCGCTTCCATCGGGATCCGCTGATCGACCAATTGGCCATCGTTGGTCTCGTAGCGGACCTGCACTGTATCGATCGCCTGCAGACCGCGCACCTGCGCCTTGATCTCTAGCACGCTTCCCTGCGTCACTTTGCTATCCCCTGGCTCGACCTGCAGAATGCGGACGCGGGTGGGTGCTTGGATATCGGCTAGGGGAAACAGAAGCCGTCGCATCGTATCGAACCCACTTTTGGGAGCGATGGCTAGATAGATGCCAAAGACAACCAACGCGCCAAAGAGAATGGCCGCCAGCTTGATCGGTGTCGATGCATCGACGACGCTTTGTGCTTCATGCCCTCGCAGACGACCGGCAGCATACCGCGCCACGGTCGCCAGAATCCCTTTGGGTGGCGGGGTTCCATCCTTCGAAAGCTGCAACCAGTTGATCAAACTATTTTTCAGTTCAGGCATCGCCTGTTCGATCTGGCGCGCCGCGTACTCGGGGTGAATCCTTCGAAAGGCAAGAGGCAGGATCCGACGCAGGAGCCACCACAGGAAGCCGGTCGAAAGCAGGAGGAAGGCGATCAACCGAGCGGCGGTGGTCAGTGGCCACACCCAGTGATCGATGAGGATGAGCACCATCAGGGACAACAGGCCCGCAATGGCACCTCGCAGCAAGCGTTGACTGAATTCGGTCGCCTGAATCGCTGCAGAGGCTCGCCGCAGGTAATCCTGAAGGGAGTCTCCCAGAAGCTGCGACTGAGACCCTGGGTTGGGGGAGGGAACGGCGCCAGACATCGACTTGCAAACTCCCTTCACTCGGCCGATGGCCGCCATTTCTCCAGAAGATCGGGACCGCCATCCAAATCGCTCGGCCGCGCCATCGATCAAGTCGTTGGGGATCGCGCCCGCAACCGGGTTTCTTCCACTATATCGGTGCCGCCCGCTGGAATGCAGGAAAAAAAGTTGATCTGCCCCACTTCCCCCCTAAGGATAGCCATCCCCACGTCGGTCGATGACGATGGAAACGCTCCGGTCGGTTCCGCTGTGTCCGAGTCGGACAGACGCGACGGCAACGGTTGGGGTTCCCGAATCGCTTCCGGCGGCTCAAGACTGGCCAGGGGAGCATTTCATCAGAAACACGAAAGCTCAGGGCCTCTAGTTTCTCAGGGCCTCTGGCTTCCCACGGCCCCCGACAGTCGCTGATCGGCTTCCCAGAAAGCCGCATAGAGTTTCCAGCGATCTCCTTCCCCCTGAAGCAATTCCAGCTTGGCGGCCACCTGCTGCTCAAAGTCCGGTTGCCCTTTCTCGGCCACCGCCTCCAGTTGACGCAATCGCTCCTGACGCACCTGCTGTAATTCTTCGAGTCGGTTCCAGCGTTCCAGAGCCCCCTGACGATCGTTCCAGGAAGACTCCAGATCCACCACCAACTGGTCCTGAATCTGATTGTGGATACCAGCCAGCAGTTTCTTTTTCTGCGCCAACAACTGCTCCTGGTCGGGCCCAAACAGTTCCTTCCAGAACGATTTTTTCCTCGCGAGCGGGGTGGTGGCAAAGGGAAAGTCCTGCCAGGGACCAGCCCAATCGGTTGCCTCGGAAATCAACCACATTTCGCGTGGGGTCGCCTGAGCGTGCACCAGTCGGATCGCCATCAAGTCTTCACGGCTGCGCAGCGCCAGCGACTGCAGATCGCAAAGCGCCATCGCAGATTCACCCGGTAGCTCCTCCAGTGGATGATAATGACACGCCGGATCGCTGCCGATCGCCCCCGAGAGGGCAATCCGCAACTGCGAAGACTGCTGAACCAGTTCACTCCGCTTTTGTCTCAACTCCAGCAATTGAATTTTCAGAGCATAAGGATTTTTTACCGCCACCCCCTGCTCCACCAAGCGATCCTGTGCCGCAATCGACCGCTCCAGAAAGTCCGCTGTCTCATCCAACACCGCAATCCCCCGCTCCGTCGCCACCAGCTGGTGATGAGCGGTTCGGGCGCCACGAATCGCTCGTAGACGCATCGGCTCGGCAAGCCACTGAAAGACGTTCTTCAGCCACAAAGGGGCGTCGTCTTTGGGGTAGTGCGCAGCGATGGCCAGTTGGGATTGTTTGAGAAAAAGCTCCGAAGCGGCGGCTCGCTGGCCTGCCAGCCTTCCTACTTGGTCGGCGCTCCATGGCTGCGGCAGTGGCAGGAGGTCGATCGGATCCCCGGGCACAATCGACTCGGGAACCTGCGGGCTGGACTTGTCGCCCAAGTCGGGAGTCGCTGCACCCAGACCCAGTGGCAGCGCGGGCAAAATGGCGCCAGCCTTCTCCCCCTGCATCGGTGCGGGCAGATCGGCTTCGAACGACGCCACCACCACCGGCGCATCGATCGATACCAACGGCTCATCCACTCCCCCCGTTTCCCTGTCGGCCGCCGGTCGCAATGCACGCTGCAACGGATCCTCTGCGACAGGAACTACCTGAGCCAAGCAAGGCGCGATGGGAATCCAGCCGAGCGATGGCACAAGGAGCCACCGCCGAATGAAGAAGCGGAACCGGCTCCACTTCCTGCCTGATCGCTCAGAAAATCCCCCTCCACGATGGTCGCTCGAAGCGCCCCATCGAAAAGCGATTGGTTTCCTCTTGCGTGAGCGACTGTCGATCACAAGCGTTCGTCCGATTTTCCTTCCGCAGAACAATCCACCTCGGCGCCGTGGCGATCTTAGAAATTGCCCCTCGCGACCGAAAGGGCGGTTTGGCGAACCAGCGACGTCGTCGTATCGCTAGCAATTCGATCGTCGACCGCCACCGCCCACTGCCAGATGGCTTCTCCAAGCCAAATCTGAGGGCGGACGCTGTGGCTCCCCTGGCAAGCTTCCGGGATCGCGGTCTCTGGACTCAGATCGATCTTCCATGGACGACCACCGCGCTGGCCGACTCCAAAAGACCACGGACCTTCTCCAAGTCGCGCACCAACAGCGTGTTGCCATCGGAAGAATCGCGGCTTTCGAAGGGTGTCAGCTCCCTGCGGAAAGGATCATATCGACAGCTTTGAAACCCCATAGCTCGCATCTGTTGAGCAAACGATCTTCATCGAATCCATACTGCGATCCTGCCCCAGCCAATTCCATCACCACCGAATGCAGCCGCGGATCGGCAAGTGTCTTCTGAGCTCCCTCGATGACTGCCGTCTCATATCCCTCGACATCAATTTTCATCATCTGGGGAACTCGGTCCCCAAGGACGGAATCGATCGTTACGACAGGAACCTCCATGGCATGTTTCGCCTCCTCTCCTTGCGCGACCGGTCGATTCATGGTGTTGCGGTCCAGTAGAAACTGGAGCCTACCCGTGTGGGCACCCACTCCTTCATTGCGAGCCTCTACCAGATGTTCCAATCGATTCAACCGCACGTTGTCCATCAGACGGTCGAACGTCTCCGGAATCGGTTCAAAGCAGGTCACTCTGGCACCGGAGACCGTACTGGCCAGCAAGGTGTAGGAACCGACATTCGCACCCACATCGACAAAAAAATCCCCGGCGCGAAGCACGTGCAGCAGGTAAGCCATATCCGCAAACTCGTGGAGTCCTGCATAGAGATTCCCAGTCATTCCAGTTTCGCCACGACGAATGAGGATCCTTGCGCCTCCTATCCAAGAGTAGACGATGGGCCCTGGGAGCAACCGACTGCCGATCTGCCAACGCAGAAACCTCGATAAAGCGGCAAGGCGGTCATGCCGATTCAAAGGGTGGTTCCACAGGAAATGGAGACTTCGGAGCATGTTCATCGAGTCTCCTGTGGTGCTACGAGATGTTCGTTCCATTGCCTTGGGCGATGGACCCGTTCTACCGAACCAATCCCACGCCTTGGTCGCTCGCAGGACTTGACCATCACCGGGCAAGCCATCGGAGCGCTCAAGTACCTATGTTACTCGAACGAAAATGCACCGACTCGAACCCTCCGACTACTGGCTTGCCGATTCAGCAAAGATCGCCTCTTTGCAGGTGGCGATTCGGCCGGTCGCAAGATTCCCCCGAAGATCTCTCGTCGCTCACTCCCAAGCCAGGACGATATTCTAATGAACTTTAGAGCGATGCGATCCATCGAGGAAGACGTTGGGCAAGTCTAGTTTTCTGCGGGTCTTTTTGATCCTGGATCCGGCATGACTCAAGCCGCGCGTCGGATCGGGTCTGCCGTCGGTCGATGGAAGGCGACTGCCAGCCGACGGAACAGCTCCTCGGTCGCCTGCTGCCAAGTGGTCGGGATCTTGGAAGGCTGCAGCGTCGGTCGATGATCGCCCCAGCGGTGCTCCCACGCCTCCAGGAGTTCGGTGAGCGAACTGGGGTCGCGGAGGTCGCAGTACTGGACCTGATCCCCCCCCACCTCGCGATGGATCGGAATGTCGCTGGCGAAGACCGCCTGCCCGTACCAAAGTCCCTCGACGATCGGCAGTCCATAGCCCTCTGCCATGGAAGGGAAGAGGACGCCCCGAGCGTTGCGGTAGCAGTAGGCCAGTTCCTGGTCGGAGACGTCATGGAACAGATGAAGTCGCCGGCCGAATTCTGGATGGCCATGCGCCAGTTCCAGGAACTCCTTGCCTCTCCAACCCACCTGCCCCACGATGGAAAGCTCTGCTTTGGGATGGCGTTGCCAAAGCCGGTCCATCGCCTCCAGTGCGTAGCGATGGTTCTTCCGCATCTCAATCGTCCCGACCATCAGGTAAGGAGTGCGGGGTCGCTGGGGGTCAAACCTTCGCGTCAGCTCGGCGCGCACGCGTCCCTCGGAGGCGCTGAACTGTGCCCCCAGTGGGAACGCGACCACGGGAGTCGAGCGGTCCCACCTGGGTGCGATCGACGGAAGATGCTCCCGTACCTGATCGGCTACCGTGTCGGAAATGGCCAGTAGGAGATCGGCATGCGAGGCAGCCAGTCGCAGGTACTTGCGAAACTGCTCGGCACCCTCTTCCCCGAAAATCTCCGGATGGAGATGGGGGATCAGGTCGTAGATCACCACCGCAGTCCTCACTCCCTTCTGCCGCGCGGCAGCCACGGCCGGCCACACCTCGCGAAACCCCCAGTAGG
>JBJSWM010000022.1:0-2229 GCA_046085865.1 Pirellulaceae bacterium | reverse complement strand
GTTTGGGATCAACACCCCCACCTACTTCGCCATGGATCGGCTCGCTTTCCAAATTTCGCCGATCCCCGAACCGGGGTCGCTCGTGTTGACCTGCATCGTGACTTGTGCAGGGCTGTCGCGTCGATATCTCCGTCGTCACCCTGCGATCTGGATTTGACCTTCGTGCTCGTGCACAGTCGTGGAGCGACGGGGTTCGTGCTTGCAATCGGAACCAGTCCTGCTGATTGCATACACTTTCGACCATCAAAGCCATGGGTGTTGACGACAAAAAGCGTCAACGATCGGAATCCTTCTGCGATCGGTTACGCAAACGAGCAACGCTGCGTTGAGCACGGGCACGGGCCGCGGAGCGACGAAACGCCCAGTCATGGGATGCAGCCGCGCGGCGGGGACGAGGTATTTCGAGCGATCGTTGTCCCCCTCCGCCGCCTGCTGATCCCATGCGATCAAAAAGTCCCTGCCGTCGTCGTCGTGAATCAGGCGAACAGTTCGGTGATCGGTTCGCCGTGGTAGATCGCGTGAGGACGATCGCTGGCATCCATCCAGTGGGCACTGGGTGGGATACCCAGCAGGTGGTAGATCGTCGCGGCGAACCTTTCGGGAGTTACCGGGAGTTCTTCAGGATAGGCACCACGGGGATCCGACTTGCCGACCACGGTGCCTCCGGCGGTACCCCCTCCGGCGAATAGCACCGACTGGACGGCACCCCAATGGTCGCGCCCAGGCAGTTTGTAGTGCTGTTCCAGCAGCGTGATCTGGGGAGTGCGGCCGAACTCCCCGGCGACAACAACCAGCGTTTCGTCGAGAAGGCCAGATTCCTGGAGGTCGTCCAGAAGGGCGCTCAGCGCACGATCGGTAGGTGGGAATAGCTTGTCCTTCAGATGGGGGAAGGCGTTCCCATGAGTGTCCCAGGTTTCGTTGTTGCCCAGTTGGACCTGGATCATCGGAATACCCATTCCGACCAGCTGGCGCGCCATCCACAAAGACCAGCCGAACGAATTATTCCCATAACGCTCCAGTTGCTTTGGATCGGCCTGACTGATGCTCAGAGCCCGTTGCAGTTTGGGGTCGGTCAGCAGCGTGAGCGCTTGAGCCCGATAGCGATCCAGAGACTGATTGGAAGTGATCTGTTCGATCTGATCCTTTCGATGATTGAGCGATTGGAGCAGGCTCAGGCGATCGGCAAGCCGACCTGTGGCCCAGTCGGCTCCCAATCCAAGTTGAGGCACTCCAAAGACACGAGGGTCGGGTTTCCCGCGTTGCTGATGATCGAACGAGTACTCGGGGAACGCGCCGTAGGACTGATTGTCAAACGGTGACGCCTGGAGCAGCCAGGGGTCGTGCTGCGGACCCATTTGCCCCGCGTTCTGGCCAGGAATCACGCGGCCAGTCGAATGGACCAACGATTCGGGAAGGCACAAAGCTGTCGGCAGATTGTTGGGTGCTGCCAATTGGACTCCAGCGATCGCTGCGATCGAAGGTTCATCCAGGCGGGTTGGTGCATTGGGGTTAAAGCCTGAGGGAAGCGTCGATCGCCCGGTCAGCATGATGTGGTGACCGGCCGAGTGATCGTTGGAGGGATGGGTGAGACTGCGGAGCAGACCCCAACGTTGGCTCCGTTGCGCCAGCATCGGAAGGTGCTCGCAGATCTGCAGTCCGGGTGTGGCAGTGGCGATCGGGTGGAATTCGCCGCGGATCTGATCCTCTGCCTGCGGCTTCATGTCAAAGCTGTCGTGCTGCGATAGTCCACCCGAAAGGAAGATGAAAATACAGGATTTGGCTCTCCCGAACGATCCTCGTATCGGCTGCTTTGCCCCTTCCGCCCGTAGCGCCCCAAGGTGGCTCATTCCCAACCCCAGGATCGACGAAGCACCAGCCTGGATCCACCGTCTCCTGTCGATCGCCTGGTGTGTCAGCATGGTTGCTACTTCTCCCCAGGATTCGGATACCAATGCAATCTTCCAAAGAACCGGCCGGCCCCGAAACGCAGGGTCGAATGTCTCACAACCTCCTTTTGACCCTAACAGAAAAACCGGCGTAATTCCACCAGGATGCGGCCGCTTTGCTGTTAGGGTCAAAAGGAGGCTGTGAGACAATCGACCCTGCGTTTCGGGGCCGGCCGGTTCTTTGGAAGATTGCATAGGTATCTGAATCCTGGGGAGAAGTAGCGACCATGCTGAAGCACCAGGCGATCGACAGGAGACGGTGGATCCAGGCTGGTGCTTCGTC
>JBJSWM010000021.1:0-2406 GCA_046085865.1 Pirellulaceae bacterium | reverse complement strand
CCCTCAGGAAGGATCGCTGAGGAGGAACAACGAAGCGGGGAGGGGTAAAGGGTTCGATTTTGGACAGAGTGGTCCACGATTGATGGAGGTGGAAGATGAAGCCCTTCGGGGAATTTAGTGGCGTGTCGCCTGAATTCCAGTGATTTTGTATCGTGTAGGGATGACAACACTCAACGAACACTACCGCGTCTTGCTTGGCCTGGATTCTTCTTGGCACGTCGATGACGTTGCTCTGGATTTACCCGGCAAGCAAATTGTTATCCGGCTTTCGCATAGCGGGGGATCATTGGTCTGCCCCGATTGTAGCGAAGGTTGCCCTAGGGCAGACACAGCTCCCGAACGGACCTGGCGTCACTTGGACACGATGCAGTTCAAGACCGAAATTCGAGCTGCCGTTCCTCGATCACGATGTGAGAAGTGCGGAGTGAAGACCGTCGCTGTACCTTGGGCCGGGAAGCACTCTCGATTCACGCTGCTGTTTGAGGCGTTGGCAATCAAGGTATTGCAAGCTGCGTCCAGCGTGAAGAAAGCCGCCGAGTTGCTGAACATTGGTTGGGACTCCATGCATGCGATCGTTGAGCGAGCCGTTGAACGTGTGCTTCAGAGACGCCAACTGGACGATGTTCGTCATGTGGGCGTTGACGAGAAGAGCTTTGGCGAAGGCCATGACTATGTCTCGATTATGACCGACTTGGATGGCCATCGCGTGTTGGAGGTAGCTCCGGAACGAACCATTGAATCCTGCGATCTATTGTGGAAAACCTTAACGGAGACCCAGCAAAGCGAAGTGGAGTCGGTTTCCATGGATATGTGGCAAGCGTTCATGACTAGCGCTGAGAAGAACGCACCACAGGCCGAGATTGTGCACGACCGTTTTCACGTGAGTAAACATCTCAACGAGGCTGTGGATAAGGTTCGCCGCCAGGAAAACCGCGACTTGCAGTCCGAAGGAGACCATCGACTCAAAGGAACTCGTCAGCTATGGCTGTTCAACCAAGAAAACCTCGATGAAGACAGTTACCATGAACTTCTAACCGCTCAGCGTGGTGACCTGAAAACGGGGCGTGCCTGGGCCATGAAAGAGAACTTTCGCGATTTCTGGAATCGGCCATCCGAGCGTTCTGGCAAACGGTTCTTTGACCACTGGTACTCTTGGGCGATTCGAAGCCGACTGGAACCTATCAAGAAGATAGCTCGAATGCTCAAGAACCATCTTGGTGGACTCTTGAGCTACTTCCGGCATCGCGTAACCAATGCAATCACCGAAGGATTCAACAGCAGAATTCAATCCGTCAAATCGGCAGCCCGAGGATTTCGAAACTTCGCAAACTATCGCTTGCGAATCCTGTTCTACTGCGGCAAGCTCGAAATGATGCCGGACGGCTGCCACTAATATGTCGGAAGAACCTAAAAAATTTGCAAATCATTTTAGATCTTGGGGATCTGAAAACTTTCGTCCGGAAATTCTTGGCGTTATTGGAGGGATTGGAATGAGTCGTAAAGCCGATCGGCCACTTGTTGAACAGGTTTGGATTGTGGTGCACGAAAATGAGGGTCTCATCCTAGAAGTCCACACTAACCAGAGAGCTGCCATTGCCGCTGCGAGACGGTTTGAAAAGAGAAATTCAGGGATGCGCACAGAGGTCGCGAAATTTCTGATTGCGATCAATAGCCTTCGATCATTTGGGTCACCAAAAGATGGTATTGATGACAGATGACTCATGGATTCATAGCGATCGACTTTCGTTAATGGTGGCTTAGATTTGGAGTTTTGTTTCGCTCGACTAGAAATGACCGTGTCGGCCATTAATTGCATTCGGGAGATGTGTGCCGGCTACGAATTGTCTTTTAGACCAGGCATTCCAGGTTCAAGGAAGGCAGAATAGATTCGCCGTACGATTTATGCTTTAGCCAGGTTTCGAGGTCATTCGCCAACAGTCACAGGGTTGCGCTGCCGCTTCACCCGGGCTATCAGCGGTGCAGCCCGCTATTGGCGAATGGGCTCACTGCTTCTCGCGTCTCTCTTCAGGCCTGCATTGCCGACACTTCACTCGTCTTCGTGGCACCGGTGTCCCGCCCGTTTGGAACCGAAATGGATGTCGTCATCGTTTGAAACCACCGGTCGCAATAGCTCTCTTCAGGCCCGGAGGGCCGACACTTCCCCTGCAAGTGGCGACAGCCACCGAATCCGCTACGTCAACCTTCTCTTATTCTTCCTCTTATCCCCACCGTGCGTTTGGTTCTGGTGTGTTCGCGATCGCGATGATGGAATCAGGCCGATGATAGTTGACCCGACGTCGCGCGGTGTCACCTCGTCTATCGCTCTCGGCGATCAGCTCACACACCCTACGAAGATTGTCGAACTGGCTCTCTGGTGCTCGCTATAAGGCAGATGAAATCTACGCC
>JBJSWM010000020.1:0-11526 GCA_046085865.1 Pirellulaceae bacterium | reverse complement strand
AGTCTCAAGGACAAGAATCGGTCCTTTGAGATCGCTCGCGGGTCGGCGAATAAGCCGCGATTCATGATGTCTTGCAGGTTTGCGATTCGCTCGACGATGATTTGAATGGTCGCGGTCAATCGGATCGAAAGTGGATCGTATCGATGCTGACTCGACTGATCCAACGAACCACCGCGAACATGGAGAATCGAATCGAGTACGGCTACCGCGATGCTGAGGACGCGTAAGAACCAATCCCATCAATCGGACGAACAATCCGATGCAAAGGAACGGCGGAATGCGTACGATTTGAACCTTGACCAATCTCCCCTCGCCAAGTGGTTGGAAACGGTCGGCCACTGTCGATGTCCAACATTTGGGTGCGACCGAAGATCCGCAAGCAGCCACCAAGGCGGCTTACCCGACTTGACACCGTGGGCAATAAAAGGTGCTGCGCTGGGCCTGCACGATCCGCCGCACGGCCATGCCGCAGCGAGGGCAGGGAAGACCCTCGCGGCCGTAGACTTGGTGGGCCTCTTGGTACCCACCACTTTCGCCATTGACCATCAAGTAGGTTCCATCGCGCAGGGTGGATCCCCCCTGGCTGATTGCATCCAGAAGAATCGCCCGAGTACTGGCAGCGATCGCATCCCATGCCCGCTTCCCGATTCGATGGCAGCGACGCCTAGGAGAGATACCGCACCGGAAGAGGATCTCGCTGGCATAGAGATTCCCGACTCCCGCCAATTTCGCTTGGTCCATCAATGCTGGCTTGATAGGACGCTTCAATCCTCCAAAAATCGCTCGTAACCGTTCCCCGTCGATCCCCAGCGCATCCGGGCCGATCGCATCGGCGCCCAATCGCTCTTTCAACTCAGGATCGGACCAGAGAGCCAGCGTGCCTAGACCTCGGCGGTCCCAGTAGGTGATCGTGCAGTCCGATGCACCCTGGCAATCGATTTGCCAACGTACATGTTCGGGTGTCGGGGGATCACCGGCCAAAAGCATGCCGGCCATTTTCGGCTGGATCACCAACCACCAGTCGCCCGATAGACCGATCAGCACCCGTTTGCCAATCCGCTCGACCCGTTCGATCCTTCGCCCCACGACACCCGACTCCACTGCCTCCCAGGATGGATCGATGCGAATGGGTCGGTAACGCGAAGGGGTTTGCCTTACGGAGCGGATGGTGGAGCCGACGGACTGGGTGATTCCGCGGCGCATCGCTTCAACTTCGGGAAGTTCAGGCATGGCGATCTCTCACAACGGGCGGCTGCCGTCCTCCTCGGGCGGATCGTTTCTCTCCACGGCACGATGCCCCGAATCCGAGGCATTCGACGAGGCGCTGCCGGAATCTTGATTCATCCGCCGCAGGACTTCTTGAGCCAGCTTCGACACGCTGCGACTGGAGACCTGCTGCTTGGCCTGCTTCTTTTCCTGCTGGTCCATCCGATGCAACTCGCGCTGCAGCAACTGCAACAATGTCTGCAACATCGTGACGGCCATCGGGCCGACAAGTATTCCGATCGGCCCCAGTGTCTGCACTCCCCCCAGCACACTGAGCAGGGCCAGGAGGGGATGAAGCTGCCGTTGGCCATGAAGCACCGCCATCTTCACTACATTGTCGCTACTGCCGACCACCAGTGTCCCCCAGGCAGCCAAGGCCAGCGCCACAGGCACCTGCTGTCGCACCAGCGCTAAAAACAGACAAACGGGTACCCAGACCAAAGCTGGACCGACAAAAGGGACCATCGCGCAGGTCGTCGTCAGCAGGAACAGGAGCACCAAAGAGGGCATTCCGGCAACCCAATAACCCAGGGTCGCTAGAATGCCCTGAGTGACTGCCGATAAGAGCGTCGCGAGCACCACCGCTCGACTGGTTCGTTCAAACTCCAGCAACAGCGCCTGCTCGTAGTCATCCTTCAAAGGCGACAGCCTCATTAGCGATTCCATCATCGACCGACCATCGCAAAGGAAAAAGAAAAGTGTCACGGTCAGAATGGCTGTCCCCACCGCCATCCGAATCAGAAAACCGCCTGTGGTGCTGGTCAGCGCCAGCAATTGAGGCCGAATCGATTCGATCAGCGAGGAGGTCATCTGAGCTAATTGCTCCCTGGATGGATTGGCGAGCTCTTTGGCGAAGGTGGTGATCGGGCCACCCAAAAGGTGCTGTTTGAGCTCTTGCCATCGGGTGCTGAGCGCAACACCGCGCGACTGAATCTCCAGCATGTCCACCTCGACCAGCGATTCCTTGCCATCGGGAGTGGCTTCCAGAGTGGGTGGAAAGGGAGGTGTCAGCGATGCCAATGCCAGATGGAAGGCGGAGAAGCGTGCGGCGGCATCGGGCAGATCGGTCTGCCGACCAACCGTTCCCTCAATCCCTTGGAGTTCCACGCCGATGCGACGCGCCAGTCCCGAGACGATACCGGAGGGATCCTCCAGACGGGAAAGATCGAGTTCGGTCAAGACGCGCTGCAATTCATCGACGTCGCGCTGAATCGTTTGGATATGCTCGCCGTAGGGCATCTCTAGAGAGAACCAACGGTTCTGACGGATTTTGGCAAGTGCCACATTCATGGAATTGGAATTCAGGTGCTTGACCGCGACCGCACCTTGAATCGCTGCCGTCCCCAGAACCAGCGCTAGGGGCAGCAGCACCGTCAACAGGATCAGTGCGGTGGTGGCCCCGGCCGCCAGATGATCGCGATCCCCCAACTTGGATCGCACCATCCGATGGAACGGACGAAACACCACTGCAAGCACAGCAGCCAGAAAGATGGGGACCAGAAATCCCACCATCACCTTGTAAAAAAGTGCCCCAATCACCACGATGAAGGCGAGCAGCACGGCGAAGGAAACGATGCGGCTGGTCAATGACACGGGCATTGGATCTCCAGGACAAGCGACCGAAGGGGGTGCAGTTCTCGGATCAGCCATTCGATTCTATCGCAATCAAACCCATGGGCATTCAGCGGGTCAGAGGATGAAGCAACGGATTGTAGCCTGGTTGAAAATCGCGGTTGCCCTCGTCGTGATCGCGGGAATCGCTCGAACTCTCCACCAAGCCTACCAGGAACTTCAGCAGCAGCGAGCGGCACAGGCCGAACAACTGGGGGAGCTTCAGGCGGAACTGGCAAGCCTGGAGGCGGGCGAAAGCGATCCTAAGAAACGGGAACAGCTCCAATCGCAAATCGCGTCGATCGAGGGTCAGCGCCTGCGATGGGACCGGATCGATCTGCGATGGCTAGCGCTGAGCCTCCTTCTGGCATGGCTTGGACTGCTCCCGGCTGGCCTGTTCTGGCTAGAGACGCTGAGAAAATTTGGGCACACGTTGGAAAGTCGGCCCGTGCTCGCTGGCTACTTCCTGGGCCACCTGGGGAAATACGTTCCTGGCAAAGCCATGGTCTTTCTGCTTCGGATCCCTCCGATTCGCGCTCGAGGCGTATCGATCGCCACGGGTGTGGTTTCGATCTTTGTTGAGACGCTGGTTTGGATGGGTGTCGGCGCTGCGTGGGGCAGCCTCTCCCTGATGCGAACTCCGGTTCCCGACTGGATGGTTTGGGGATCGATCGCCTGCGGACTAGGCGCACTGCTCCCGACGTTGCCCCCCATCTTTCGACAAATCGTAGCGATCCTCTCCCGAAGTCGCGTAGGGGGACTTCCAGATGAGGTTTCTCGTGGACTCGACTGGAGTCTGATGCTTTGGGGCTGGAGCATTCTCTCGCTTGGCTGGATCCTCTTGGCGGCCAGCTTGGCCACGCTTCTGCTAGCCCTGCAAGGACCATCCCAAAACCTGTCGATCAGTTCCCCCTCACTGTGGGCCGCCAGCATGGCCGCCATCTCCCTTTCGATGGTGGCCGGATTCCTTTCGCTACTCCCTGGGGGAGCCGGGGTGCGCGAACTAGTGGTCAGCCTGATCCTACAGCCTCTGGTGGGGCCAGTCGCCGCCCTACTTGCCGCCCTCAGCATTCGCCTCGTCTCGCTCCTGGCCGAACTACTCTGGATCGGCTTGTTCCGACTCCTCCCCACCGAACCACCTTCCCAATCGCCCGAAACGCCTTTCTAATCGCCCCAAACGGAAGAACCGAACAAGTTCGGACATTCCCCGGTCGCCGATCCAGGTGACAGGAACCTTACCCTGCGATTGTTGAGTAAACTAACGGGATTACCCCGCAGCAGGCTGAGGCCGGAGGTATGGGCCGATGACTGAACCACCCAAAGAGATTTCGCTGGTGGTGCCGGTGCTCGATGAAGCCCTCTCGATCGCCCCCTTGATGGATCAGATCCAGCGGGTCGCGACCGCACAGGCATGGGATTACCAAGTGATCTTTGTCGACGATGGTTCGCGCGACGCCAGCTGGCAGAGAATTGTCGAACAGGCAACGGCCAACCCTCGCGTTCATGGCCTCAGGCTGCGGCGCAATTTCGGTAAAGCCACAGCACTGGCGGCTGGATTCCAAGTCGCCAATTCCCCGATAGTCGTCACGATCGAAGGCGATCTACAGGATGATCCCCAAACTGCTGGCTGCGATCGCGCAGGGGAATGACGTGGTCAGCGGATGGAAGCAAGATCGAAAAGATCCATGGCACAAAGTCATCCCCAGCCGATTTTTCAACGCAGCGGTAGGAATGCTGACGGGTGTCCGTCTGCATGACCACAATTGCGGACTAAAGGCCTACCGCCGCGAAGTCCTTCGCGAGATCGAACTCTATGGGGAACTGCATCGCTTTGTTCCCGTCCTGGCAGCCTCTCGCGGCTTCGTGGTCGGCGAAGTGCCTGTGCGTCACCACCCTCGAAAACATGGAAAATCGAAGTACGGATGGTCCCGATTGGCCAAAGGACTGCTCGATCTTCTCACCGTCTATTTTCTGACCGGCTTTCGGCAACGGCCTTTGCACCTTCTGGGAGGCTTTGGCCTGGGGGCGCTGCTGCTGGGTGGATTGGTCCTGGCCATGTTGAGCTTTCTTTGGGTGATCACTCGAACTCTTCCTGGCTGGCCTCCCTTGCACCTCCACCAACGCGCCCTTTTCTATTTCGCTATCCTTTCGATCCTTCTGGGAGTTCAATGGCTGTCGATCGGAATCCTTGCCGAGCTGATCGTGGCGCAGAGGCCCGACACCAAACCGCTGGCGATCGCCGAGCGGGTGGGTGGTGAACTGGGTCTGTCCCACGCGGAAGACTCTCCACCAGGAGCCCAGGAATCTACATGAATCCACCTCGGAAATCCCATCGCTTCCATCGCCTGGGAATGCTCCTGATCTGCATCGCCTGGGTGATGCAATTGGCCAGACTCTTCTCGGCACCCGGCAGGATCGAATCCGCCCCATTCCATAGCGCGAACGACCGTTCGCGGTGGTGCACTGTCGCTTCGCTGGTGGAATCTGGAACGTACCAGATCGATGACTGGATCGCGCTGAAGGATGCAGACGGTAAACGCCCATGGGCCACCATCGACATGGTCAGGCACCGAGGATGGGATGGGAAGGACCACGCCTATTCCAGCAAGCCCCCGCTGCTTGCCACGCTGATCGCCGGCGTTTATTGGCCCCTTCGTCAAATCACCGGCATCACCCTGACCGATCATCCCCATTACATGGCAAGGCTGATCCTGCTTTTCGTTCAGCTGATTCCTCTGGGCATTTTCTGGTCGATCACCTGGACGTGGATGCAGGAACAGTTGCGCAGTCGCTGGGCCCTGACGATCGGCTTGGCGTTTTTACTTTGGGGAACCTTCCTCTCGACATTCAGCATTTCACTGAACAACCATCTTCCCGGCGCCATCGCCGTAGCGGGCAGCCTGATGCTTCTGGAGCGATCGATGCGCCCCGGTCAACCGCCGATCGCTCTTTGGCAAGGAACGCTCATGGGGGCCTTAACCGCCTTCGGCGCCACCTGCGACTTGCCCGCCCTCAGCTGGTGGGCGATCTCCGCAGCTCTTCTTACCTGGCACTTCGGCGGAAAAATGTTGGCAGCTTATCTGATCGGTGGCGTCCCCATTTTGGCTGCCTTCTTGACCACCACCTGGCTAGCTCACGGCGACCTGCGTCCCCCCTATGCCCATCGTGGGCTTGGCGAACGGATCGGGACTTTGGAAGTCGCTCGGCAGCAGACCGCGCCCGAAGCGACGGAAGCAACCCAACAGGAAGCTGCGGTCACGACGAAGGCGCAGGAAGGCGGGGAGCTAGCCAGCAGTCCACCAGCAGACACTCTCAAGCCACCGCTTGCCCCACTCGTCCAGTGGTTTCATCAGCAAGGGTTCCAGCTTTCTGATCGCGCCAGCCTCCGGAGAGCCGAACGGCTGGGGCATTGGGAACTGCACGATAGCCAGACCGGCTGGCGGTTTGCGGTCGTGCAGCAAGGGGATCGATGGGACTTGCACCACTGGGATGACTGGTACGACTACCCAGGGTCGTATTGGCTTCCCGAAAACAAGCGGGGGGTCGATCGCGGCGAACCCTCTCATTGGACCTATCTTTGGCATTCCCTGCTGGGCCATCACGGCATCTTCTCCCTGACTCCCTTCTGGTGGCTGGCCATCCCAGGTTTGTGGATTGCAATCCGCGATCGATCCATCGGCTCATCCCGATGGCTGTACGTTTCCATCGCCCTGGTGACTCTGGTTTGCTTGACCTTCTACTGGACGCGTCCACTGGTCGACCGCAACTACGGTGGCGTCAGTTCGGGGTTCCGCTGGGCCTTCTGGATGATTCCGCTATGGATGCTGCCAACCTGGAAGTCGCTGCAAGCGATGTCCAGGTCCTCCATCCATCGCGGAATCATCGGCGCCAGCTTGATGCTAAGCATCTTTTCGGCCAGCTTTCCATGGAACAACCCGTGGGTCCATCCTTGGATCTATCAGTGGTGGAGCTATCTAGGGTGGATCCCGCAGTGAGAATGAATCGAGTCCCTGACGAACGCCGCTGTCTTTGGGCGCAGGTGGAGCTGCCACCCCACGTGAGAAGGAAGCGACCATGAAACTGAAAGTCGCCTTGGTCGGTCTGGGGAAAGACTGGCAGAGCCGTTATCTGCCGGCATTCCGCTTGCTGCAGGATCGCATCCAGGTCGTCGCTGTCTACAGCGCGGTTCGGACCCTTGCCGATTCCGCGGCACGCGATCTACAAGCGATCAGTCATACCGGATTTCGGGAGATGATCGCCAGCGAGTCGGTCGATGCGGTATTCCTGCTGGAATCCGAGTGGTATCAGACTGCGCCGCTTTCCGCCGCCTGCCAGTTTGGGAAAGCCGTTTTCATCGGGTCGGAATTTGAACTCACCGAAGCCCAGATCGAAAAAGTCCGACTACAGATCGATGCCTCCGGAGTCGCCGCGATGGCCGAATTGCCCAGGCGATTCGCCCCTGCGACTCTTCGCCTCAAGGAACTGATCGCCACTCGCCTCGGTCCGCCTCAACTGCTTTTCTGCCACCGCCGACTACCGCGAGAAAGCGACGGCGGCGCCCGCCAGGCGAAACCTCTGGAAAAACGAGCGACCAGGGAATTGCTGGAACTGATCGACTGGTGCCGCTTCATCGTCGATCACCCAGTCGATTGGGTGCAGTCTGTCCAGCATCTACAACAGAACGAACGCGTGTCGGCCAACGATCCAGTTCTCGACTACCAAGTGCTCAGCCTTGGATTTGGCAACCAAGTCCCCGCCTACCCGAACACCCTCGCGCAGATCAGTTGTGGCGCCTACATGCCTGGGAGCTGGCATGAGGCAATCGCCTACCGGCCCCCGGCCGCCATCCAAGTTGGGTGCGAACGCGGACTGGCCTTCGTCGATCTCCCCAACACCCTGGTCTGGTTCGATGAACTCGGCCGACATCAGGAAACACTCGATACCGATCTGTCCGTCGGCCAGTCGCTGCTGACCCGGTTCCACCGCTGCGTTACCTCCCTGGTCCGCTCCAACCAGTCCTTGGACGATCTTGCCACAGCCGCTCGTATCCTCCGCTTGGCCAGCGAAAGCCACCTAGCGGGCCGTCGGCTTGCGATCCACAACCCCGCTCCCCCATCGGGATCTTCAGCTTCCAATCCCCCTGAATGAGCCGGTTAAGGCGAAAACTGCCCTGATGACCTGAAAGACCAGGAAAAACAATCTGGGTCGAATAGGGGCTTTAGGCAGACAAAGCCGGATCGCTCCGTCTTTGCGGTCATGGCGGGTTCGGATCGATTGAATCTCAGGCGAATCAGGCAAAATCGATCACTCCTTTCCCCTTTTTGCTTGGCCTTTACCGCTGCCCCTCAGATTCTCTCTCAAGAGTTCCGATAGGAATGCTAGCACTTGTCGACTGGTTGTCAGGCGCGCTCCCATTCGTATACTCGCAAACTCCAGGAAGGCGGCAAAGCTTTCCTGATCGTTGCGGTCTGCTTGATGGGATCGCCTTTCCTCATCCGACGAGTCTGCCAAGGAGGACCATGTACCGGAATCGGATTCTGTTGTTTCCTTTTCTCTAAAGGACTCCTTGATGATGGCTCGTTGGATGCTGCTGACACTTCTCTGGCTGGCTGGAGCCAAAGCCGTAAACGAACCGATGACCTATGAAGCCGCCTACGCCAAAGCCCAGCGGGAGAAAAAGCCGCTGGTGGTGCTGGTGGGTGCCGACTGGTGCGCCGCTTGCAAAACCATGAAGGCGTCGACGATCGCGAAGATGCGCGAATCGGGGGATTTCGATCAGGTCGTCTACACCACGATCGATAAAGACGCCCAACCGGACTTGGCCCGCAAACTGATGGAAGGGAACTCCCTCCCTCAGATCGTGGTCTTCCACAAAAGTGACGATGGCTGGAAACGAATCGCTGTCTCGGGTATCCAATCTGAGAATCGGGTGCGAGAATTGATCCGCCAAGCGGCTCATGACCAGCAGCCCGATCGCGTCATTCGCTGACCATCCACCCCGGCCGTTCAGCTCCGAAGGGATTTTCTGATGCCGTTTCCGAAAGGATTCGAACACATTGTGCGGGAGCAAGAGCCGCTGGCTCCCTACACATGGCTGAGAATTGGCGGTTTGGCTCGATTCTTCTGCGAACCCAACACCACCGAAGAACTCCAGGCTGTAGTCCGACAGGCGACAGCCGAAAACCTTCCGATCCGCCTGCTGGGAGGTGGATCCAACCTGCTCGTTCGCGAAAATGGGGTCGATGGCGTCGTTCTCTGGCTGTCCGCCCCTGCCTTCTGCCACCTCCACGTCAACGACCTCCAAGTGACAGCCGGAGGAGGTGTCAAGCTGGCTCACCTGATCAGTCGCTGCGCTGCAGAGGGACTGGAAGGAATGGAACATCTGGTCGGAATTCCTGGCACTCTGGGAGGAGCCCTCCACGGAAATTCCGGAACGCTCAACGGGTCGATCGGCGACCATCTGGTGTCGGTGCGCGTGATGAACTCCCAGGGGGAAGTCAGCTCTCGACCAGCCCAGTCGCTGGAGTTCGCGCACCGCAAAAGCAGCCTCGATGATTTGGTCATCCTCGATGCCACCTTCCATCTCCATCGTGGCGACGCCAAGGCGATCATGCAGCGCCTGCAGACGCTATGGATCATCAAGAAGAGCCATCAACCTCCGTTGGCCACTCCTTCGATCATCCCGTTTGTCGATCCCGCAGCCGAAAGTGTGGCGGACCTCATCCGACGCTCCAAAATCGCATCCCCAGTGGAAGGCAAAGTGCGGCTCAGCGATTCCCATCCCGGGTACCTTACCAGCGCGCCGGGTGCTACCAGCGATCAAGTGCTAGCACTGGTCCATCGCGTGCGGGAAGCAGTCGCCAAGAGCACCGGAGTGCAGTTGCGGTTGCATATGGAGGTCTGGTAACTTCCGGGGACCATGGATCCCTCGAAGCCTCTTGGCCCAGAAAGCCCTCCGTCCAAACGCAACCGCTCCGCGTGGCTTGCGATCGCAGCCCCTGTGGCTCTAGTGACGCTCGGTTACTGGCTCTGGAGCGTCTGGGGTGCTCGTACGCTCGATCGAACACTTTATGCGGTGACCCTCGCCAGCCTCCGGGTCACTCCACAACCCAATTACATCCAGACCTCGGTCGTGGAAGATGTCTTCCGCGGAAGCCAGCTGGATAAAATCTCCTTGCTCGATCGCAACGCCGCCGCTTCCATCGCCCGCGCATTTGACATGCACCCCTGGGTCCGACAGACGACGCGGGTCTGCAAGCTTTCCAGCAGCCAAATCCAAGTCGACTTGGTGTATCGCGAACCGATCGCGATGGTTGGACTCGATCCATCAGGATCCGAAACCCCCACCTCCCCGTCGGCCAAGGAGTCTTCGACTTGGTTCTTTCTGCCGGTTGACGATGAAGCGGTCCTGCTGCCTTCACACAAGACGCTGCAGACCTACCGCCCCGAGGATTTTCTCCTCATCTACGCACCTGGCCTCAGCTCGTCGGGCACCCTGGTGGGAGAGCAATTCCGGGATCCTCGAGTGGTCGACGCAGTTCGTCTAGCCAAACTCCTTGCGCCGTTCCGCATGGAATGGCAGATTGAGTCGATCTATGTCTATCAGCAAGACCTGGGACCAGGAGCTGGTCGTTATCTTCTGGAGATTGCCACATTCCCTCAGCAGGGGCAGCAGCGTCGTATCATCTGGGGACATGCACCAGGAGAAGAGATTCCCGGTGAGCCGGTGGTGGCGAGGAAACTGGAGATGCTGTCGAGCCATTTGAAAAACAAAGATTCGGCCGACCCCACGCTCAACCTCAGCCAGCCCGACCCTAGCTCAGGCCGCCTCCTTCCGACCGCCCACTGAGTCTCTCAGCCACTCCCACCGATCCCCGGCGTCAACTTGCGGCTCGGTCCCCCTCGTCCGCTTCCTGCTGGGGGGTTGGCCCCACCAAGGAGTTTCCTACCCCCAGAGTCTGCGTCGAAGAGTCTGGCATCCCCGGAAACCGATCAGCTCGAAACAACCGCTCCCACATCGTGGGCCGACGCAAACGAGGGTCATCCATTCGCACTCGATGCTGCTTGCCTCGACGCGTTCGAACCAAAAGCACCCCATCCGGCTCGACCGCAACCACCCTCCAATACTTGTCGACTAGGTAGGAATAGCTTTCCCCATGCGCCGCCGGGGTGACTTCCTGAGCCCTTGGGCCAGGGGAACTGCTGTGCTTCTGTCGGGAGTAGACGACGCGGTCGCCCACCACAAAATGCCTCGACATCGCCCCAAAATCCTTTTCATTTTCAGTCAGACGCCCATCCCGGGCGAACAATCCCCACAAGGAGTTGCCATTCGAGTCAATCTTGATGCGTTCGCACTTTCTGGAGAAGTCCGATTTTCATGATTCCTGATGAAAATCGGCAGTTTCCCCGTTTTCCCAATGGCCTTCCCTCGCCCCCGACTCCCTCTGCCGACACTTGGCCCCCTCCCCATGCTTCAAGAAATCCGAAACCGAAAACCTGCTTAGCCCTCGCTCTGGAAAAACCACCCATGAGGCAGGTGGGCGCCGCTTCGTGATCGGAAGGGGGCAGTCGCCAGTTCCATTGGCTTGATCTGACCGCAGGGAAAATCGCATCCCAGGCCACCAACCCCACTGCTTTCTCGTCCATCTG
>JBJSWM010000019.1:0-4415 GCA_046085865.1 Pirellulaceae bacterium | reverse complement strand
GGCGTATCCAAGGACTCCACCAGCTAGGTTGCATGTCCAGAGATTGAGATACCGAGTCGTATCCCAGGGATCGATGCCTCCGGTTGCCGATGACTTCACCGGGTTGAATTGCGTCGAAAAGGAGGTCACATCGGTTTTTGTCCGGGTGATTCCCGGCGTCGGTTTCCCAGACGGATCGATGTCAGCTAAGCGAAATTGGATCTGTGGATTACCGATCAGCGGCCGAAATGGCTCGGGCACTAAAGCCAGGTCACTGTTGGTCGCCGAAAAATCTCGGTTGAGAACGTCGATTTGGCTCGCGATCTGCTCGTCGCTAATGTTTTCTGATGCCGTGCGATGGACGACGTGAACCACCACTGGGATCTGGATCACCCCCAGCCGACTGACGACCGGTCCTGTCTGCAGCCAGGTACGGGTGTAGCTTTCCAGAGCTGCTTGCTGGAATCGGAAGTCGGGATGCGACTCACAGACGCTGAAGTACGATTCCATCGTCGCGCAAGACCGCCGCCGGGGCATCTTTGCATCGATCCCCTCGTTGCTGCACTCCTGACTCTTGGCTTTGCGTTTTCCCATTCTCTGTCAGCTCCCAAAAAAGGTACATTCACTTACGTCGACGCGATCCGAATCCTCCGTCGCGTTCAAGGAGAACTCGGCATCGGTTCGGACCATCGCCTCAGCGTCGCTTCGACGAAGTCGACCCCCTTGGCCATCTGCGCGGCGTCGATCTTCTGAGGCTGATCTTCTTCGGTATGGATCAGTTGAAGCACCTCGGGGCGTTCTTTCGATTTCCCCGCAAACATCCCTTCCAGCTGCTCGACATCGACCGGCCTGAGCAACGAAAAGCTGGCCGCTTCGATTCCCGCTTTGCGGAACGAGAGATGATCGCTGGGGGGATAGCTGACGCCATGGTCGAAGGAGAATGGGTGATCCGCATCGACCTTCTTGGCTGCTTCCACGATCGGATCGGATTCATCTTTTGAATGCAACCAGACCTGGTCGCCATAGGCGAAAACGTCCAGATTGACGTAAAGCGTCGGCTTGGATTCCAGTTGGCGAGCAAAGGCGTCGGAACCGAGGAGACCGTTTTCCTCCAGATCGAAGTAAACGGCCCACACGCGAACGTTCTTTAGCGGCTTGTCCTTCAGTCGTTGGCACAGCTCCATCAGTGCCGCACAGCCCCCTCCATTGTCGACCGCCCCCCGCCCCTTGGCGACGCGATCCATGTGGGCACCCAGGACCAACCATGTTCTATCCTTCCGCTTCTTTTCTTCCTGGTCGGTTTCCTCCTGTACCTTGACCATGAGATTGGTCCCCGAAAGCTCCCCAGCCTGGAATGAATGGGGCTCCACCTCCCAGCCCTGCCTTTCCAGCATGGCCGACACAATCGCTCCCCGCTCCCGCTGCTCCCCGCGACTCAATTGCTCCACAGAACCCAGCAGCCGCTCGGCCACCTTGTCGATCGCCGGTGCTGCCTCCTGACCCGACGCACCCGAGGCGATGAAACAGGAGACTAGCAGCAGGGAAGCAACCAGGGCTTTGTGCTTAAGCGTAGGTCGGTGAAAGGATCCTAAGCCAGAACAACCGACCAGATCGCCAGGGAGGATCATGAGAGACCTTTCCAGAACGGAGTTGCGAGACAAACGGGGGAAATCTCTAAGAGTTCACCGATGGAAGAGAGGAGGGATGTATCGATTGTAGGGTACCCAAACTAGGTTTTCCAATGATCCCCCTCGGGTTCCCCTCAAGTTCGCTTGTCGCTCCTAGCCGCCGCGACTAGCCTTCGAACTGGGACCGGTCTAGAGTGGAGGGTGTCTGGCTGAAGCCAGTCGTCCATGAGTTTGGTGGTGTTTTGAACTGGTGTCGCGAACCATGACAGCGTTTTTTCTCCGGCAACCATTGCGTTCAGTCTCCCCGAATTTCGCTCGCCGTCGCCTCCCGGTCGATTCCAGCGTCCGGAATCGGCTGTTGCGATGGATCGCCTGCTTCCCCTTGCCGATGACTCTCGCCAGCGTGGCTCCCCTCCAGGCGCAGTGCCCCCCCACCTACCGCGTTCAAATGCAGACTGTCTATGAACCGGTGGAAGTCACCAGCTACCGGATCGTCTACGAGGATGTGGAAGAGGAACGGGAAATCGTCACCTACAAACCGGTGGTGCAGGAACGAATCGAGAAGCGACAGCAGACGGTTCGAAAGCCGGTGATCGAGACGGCGACGGTCAACGAGACCTACACGGTGCTCAAGCCGGTCTACAAGACGGAAGTGGTCGACCAAAGCTGCTACAAAACGGAGTATGTCAACGAAACCTCCCAGCGGGAGGAGACCGTGGTGACCTACAAGCCGGTGGTCGAGACCCAATACCAGACTCAGAATGTCATCGTCCAAAAACCGGTCACCGAGACCCAGTACCAGACGCAAAGCTACACCGTCCAAAAGCCAGTCGTCGATACCCAATACCAGACCCAGACCTACACCGTCCAGCGTCCGGTGACCGAGACACAGTACGTGACGCAGACGGCGATTGCCTACCAACCCGTTGTCACCACGCAGCAGGCGATGGTCGACCAGGGTGGCTACGTCGCTCAGCAGTACTACCAGCCAGGCGATACCCGCTACTGGCTCCGTTGGCAAAATGGCGGCTACGCAACCGACCAGGCGACAGGTCAATCCTTCTGGAACCGCCCTGGATTCACCTGGACCCCCTACACCGCACAAGGGCAGGTTTCCACGCAGGTTCAGTACCGCCCCAACTGGACTCCCGTGGCGATCCCCCAGACCTCCTACATGGCTCAGCCCGTCCAGCAGCAGGTTCCCGTCCAGGTGCAGAAGATCGAGAGCCAGCTGGTGCAGCAGCAGGTGCCGGTGCAGGTGACGCGCTATGAGTCGCAGGTGGTGCAGCAGCAAGTGCCGGTGCAGGTCACAAGGATGGAAAACCAAGTCATCCAGCAGCAGGTTCCCGTGCAGGTGCAAAAGCTGCAGGCAGTGGAAGAGAAACGCATGGTCCCCTACGTGGTCCAAAAACCGGTGACGCGCCTGGTGGAGAACAAGGTTCCTGTCACTCAGGTCCAGTGGGTTCAGGAGCAGCATGTGCGGCCCGTTACCACGCAGCGGGAGTCGTTCAAGATGGAGACCGTCGTCGAGGAGATTCCGGTGAGGACGACGACGATGGAGCGAGTGGTGCAGAGGGTAAAGGTCCCCGTCAAAGTCGCTCGGCGAGTCGAGGTCAAAGAGACACGGATGGTGCCGCGTCAAGTCGCCACCCGAATCCCACTCGACTACTACGATCCGTTCACCCCCATCAGCAGCACGTCCATTCCGTCTTTGCCCTCCGTGGTCCAGCCCGCGGCCAGTCTTTCACCCCGTCCTTCGGATTCGGGTTGGAAGGAGTCGGCTTCTGGGGCGGCTGGCGATGGCAACGTTGGCGCTAGCAACTCAACGGACTCAGGTGCTGGGGAGTCGAACCGGAGTTCCGCTCCCCTTCCCGACCCCAAGACCGACTCACCGGCGTCCGGTGCAGCGGAGCCAAAAAGGCCCACCGTCGACGCGTCCCGTCCTCTGGAACTTGCCCCAAGCCCCAGTGGCGTGCAGCTTCGAGAATCGACTGCCCCCAATCCTTGAAAGCTGGCTCTTCCCGAAAGTTCGGTCCATCCGAACGACGGTTGGATGTTTTGGTCCGGGATTCCCTGCGGGGTTCCAAGTCGCCGTAGGACAAAAGCGGCCTGATTCCAGCGTCACAAAGCATGCCATCTAGAGACCTGCTGATGGCGATCCAAGCAGGTTCGCATGGACTTCGATCGCCACGCGACGGCGAATCCCGGCTGGACTAGGTTTTGCGATCCCTTCATGTCCGTGCGTCTCTAATCACTCGCTTCTCCAATCTCGCGCGAAGCCGCGAAGGCACGAAGCCATTCAGATCGCGACATTTCGGCGATTCCCGCATGTATTGCGTTGCTTTCATGTAGGAACCGTGCCCTCGCTGACATTCGAATCGACAGGTCGAAGGATGCAGGGAAACGGTCGTCGTGTGCTAACGAACGATCTGCGACTTTTCTTTCTTCGCGTCTTCGCGTCTTCGCGTGAGAAAGACAGATTCTTTTTCCCACTTGCAAAGGCCATCAAGGCTTATTTCTTTCTCTTCTTCGGATCACGGCCCCAGGCATTCCCGATGGCCAATGGAAGACGGTACTGAATTGCCGCGATGGTTTGGTAGATCACCGATTGCTTCAGTAGTTGGGAGTCGGTGGGCGATTTTGCTCGGGATCGATCGTGCGAAACCATGCGATCGTTTTTTCCAGGCCCTCGCGAATCCCAATCTTCGGTTCCCAGCCCAAGTGCTTTTGGGCGAGCGAGATATCGGGGCGTCGGCGGGTGGGGTCATCGGCCGGCAGTGGACGGTAGACGATCTTGGATCGGCTTCC
>JBJSWM010000018.1:0-848 GCA_046085865.1 Pirellulaceae bacterium | reverse complement strand
CCCGATCAGCGCCCCCTGAGGCAACAGAACCAAGCTGCTGCAGGTCGTACCCATGTTGCGGAAATCAAGGTTGGCCTGACCTCTGCGATGGATTTCGCGATTGGCTTCGTGGAAGGAATCGACGATCGATGAGCCGGGATCGTGGCGTTTGGATTTTAGGTAGTAATGCCCAACAGTCTCCGCCGCCAGACGACTGGCGATCTCACCAGCAGCGTGCGCACCCATTCCGTCGGCAACCAAAAAAAGATGCCCATGAAGTCGCCAAGCACCCGGCGTTTCCGCCAAGACACTGGAGATGAAATCCTGGTTGTAACTGCGGCGCATCCCCGTTTCGCTGAGGCTAGCAACGCGAACACATGCGGACGGCGAACAACCGCTCACATGGGAAGCACTGGAATCATTCGGATGCGTAGAGGACGACAAAGTACCGGGATCTCCCAGGAACCATTCGGCAAGGCACAAACCGTGTTCGAGGAACCTCCCCTCTCACCGCTAGCCCAGCGACTCATTCTAAAGGAAAACGCCTAGTCGATTCCAAGGAGGAACTGAATTTCCTTCCCATCAAGAAAGCGTCTCAGGCAGCACGCGCAGGTCGCTTCAGCCGGAACAAACCAAAGATTTCCTCGGAAGTCATCCCAAGGTTGGCCGGACCGTTTCCTTCCGCGAAAAGGGTCTCTGCCAACAACCTCTTCTCTTCCAACACATGGTGAATCCGCTGCTCGATCGTCTGTACCGATGTCATTCGAGTGATCGTCACTGTGCCTGCGGCCCCCAACCGATGGGCTCGATTGATCGCCTGATCTTCGACCGCAGGATTCCACCATCGATCGAAGAGAAATACGTAGCGG
>JBJSWM010000017.1:0-1902 GCA_046085865.1 Pirellulaceae bacterium | reverse complement strand
GGAAGCCAAAAGCTTAGCTATCGACCGGAGAGCCGGATGCGGGAAATCCGCCAGTCCGGTTCGGAGGGAGGGGAGCCGCAACCCAATGCGGCTTCCCTACCCTATCGGGGATGCGGTGGAAGTCTACGCATCTCGTCCGATCAAATCCATCTACCCGGACAAAGAGTTGCACCAACGTCAGGTAGCCACCGCGGCCACGCGGTGGATTTGTTCGTTGGACGTTGATCCTGGATCGTCCACCATCTGGCGATGGTGGCTACGGGGAAGCGGTGGAAGTCTACGCATCTCGTCCGATCAAATCCATCTACCCTGACATAGCGTCGCACCAACGTCAGGTAGCCACCGCGGCCACGCGGTGGATTTGTTCGTTGGACGTTGATCCTGGCGCATCCACCATCTGGCGATTGATGGCTACGGGAAAGCGGTGGATTAGTTCGTTGGACGTTGATCTTGGATCGTCCACCATCTGGCGCTTGGTGGCTACGGGGATGTGGTGGAAGTCTTGAGTTGAAGTCGCGTCTGGATCATCCACCAGCTGGCGCTTGGAGAGAGCAAGAAGATCGATTTCTTTGGATCGGTCTGTTCACTTCTTTTTCGGCCAGAGGATGGCGGTCAGCGCGATGGCTCCCAGGCCGGCAGCGATCAGCCCGTACTTGGTCATCTGTTCGATGTAGTACTTGGCGTTCAGTTGGGCTTCCATGAAGGGTGGAAGTCTTCGGTTACCGAGGGCTGAGTCTTGGAGGTTGCGGTAGAAATTCCAGGTGTCTCCTACTGGCATGCGATCGATCATCTCCTCACCTGCCTTGATCTCATCGGCCACCGTGAAGCGGAGATCGAGTTGTCGATACCAGTAGCCGTAATAGGAGACGTTGTAGAGGCAAAGAGCGAGCAAACCGAGGGAGAGAGCCGAGATCACGCCTCGCACTGGGTTCCAGGCTTGGGGGGATCGGTCGGAGAAGCGGCGGTTGGCGCGAGGGGGGTTGGCGGTGGAATCGGCAGGCTCAAGTTGGGAAAAGCCGCGAAGTGTGGGGACGGCGACAGTTTGTCCACAGGAGCAATCGATCGACTGCCCAGCTTGGCTTTTGCTGACCAGGAGGGAGCGCCCGCATGGACAGGGGAGAAGGTATTCGGAGCTCATGGGATCTCTCGCATTGTGCCGCTTGGTGCCGAGCCAGCCGATTCGGTAAAACTGGCGATTCTAGAGGACAAACTCTGGACCATGTCATTTCCAAGGGTAAAATTTGCCGTGACAAACTCCTGTTCGCTCCTTGTGGTTACGAACCATTGTCCAATGCGGTTGGCCTTGAAAGGTGTTGGATCAGAAAACGGTCTGGCAGTCCGAGAGGAAAGCTGGAGAGGCCTTCCGAGTGGATCACTTGGGGGATTGGTAGTTTGTCCGCGGTCAAATTTTGAAAGGTGGGTGGTTGGTAGCGGGAGGTTGCTGCCACTTGCTGGTTCGAGCAGACGGGATCATTGAGCGACCTGAAATCCAGGCAAGGCACCAGTGGGTGCGGTGGGTTGGACCTAACCCTTTCTGTAGGCGCTCGAGACGGTTTGCTGGGCTGGCGACGCTTCGGATCGATGATGGGATGGTGCCGGGAAGCACGATCTTGGCATTTCGATTCGAGGGGCTATGAGATTCCAGAAACCGACACCGGAGGCTCAAAAGAGGCCTCGTCAACGGCGGTCGGTGGACTATGGGATCTCCGGGAGATGACCGAAAGGCCGACTGGCCCTTTTGAAGAGGGCTGGTCGAGGTGGGTTTGGGGGATTTCTCCTGAGGGGGAATTTTTTCAGGCCACGGATTGGGGTGCGCCTTGTCTTGGGATGTGGACGAGGGAGCCGCAGGAGCCTGGTGGTTGAAAGCCTATGGGTAGTGGGTGGCCGGGAGGTTGGTTGCTA
>JBJSWM010000016.1:0-3793 GCA_046085865.1 Pirellulaceae bacterium | reverse complement strand
CGTGCCGGTCAATGTCATGCTGACGAAGGATTCGGTGAAGCAGAGGTTGGAGCGACAGGATGGGGGATTGAGCTTCACGGAGTTCAGTTACATGCTCCTTCAGGCGTATGATTTTGCTTACCTAGCGAAAGAGCATGCTTGCCGGTTGCAGATCGGTGGAAGCGATCAATGGGGCAACATCACTGCCGGGATCGATTTGGCCAGAAGGATGCACGGGATTTCCCTACATGGGCTGACCTGCCCACTGCTTTTGACCTCAGATGGTAGAAAAATGGGCAAGACGGAGCGGGGCGCTGTCTGGCTCGATAGCGACAAAACCAGCCCCTATGCCTTTTATCAGTATTTCATCAATGTCGCCGATGAAGACGTTTCCCGTGGTCTTCGGTTCCTCACGGATCTGGGCCACGAGGAGATCTTGGAGTTGGAGCGGTGTGTGAGCGAATCGCCGCAGGAGCGAGCGGCGCAGAAGAGGTTGGCGGAGAATCTGACCGAGCTGGTTCATGGAAGTCATGGACTGGCCCGTGCGCGCCAAGCGACCGAAGTTTTTTTCTCGGGCGCATCGATTGAAAACTTCAGCGACCGTGAACTGCTCGATCTGTTCGTCGATGTTCCCAGCGCAGCCTTTCCCCAGCCGATGTGGGAAACGCAGTCAGTCAGCTTGGTCGATGGGCTGTGTGCTACGGGGCTAGCCAAAAGCAAAGGGGAAGCGAGGCGGAGTATCGAGCAGGGGGCGATTGCCATCAACAACCGCCGCGTCGACCAAGTCGATCGGTTGTTGGGGCGTTCGGACCTTGCTAGCGAATCGGTGGCGGTGATCCGAAGCGGAAAGAAACGGTACGCTTTGCTCAAAATGGAAAGAGACCGGGAAGATGCCTGCTGACCTTCGGGTCGACGGATCGTTCTTCAACCAGGAACCTTTCATGAAGCCTGACGCACTCCAATCCCCCCGCATTCTAATCACGCGACTCAGCGCGATCGGAGACAATCTGCTTACCTTTCCGATGCTGGTATCGCTCAAGCATCACTGGCCGCAGGCCAAGGTCTTGTGGGTGGTCGACTGCGCCGCATCTCAGTTTCTCCAGCATCACCCCGACATCGATCAGGTGATGCGTTTGCCGAAGGGATTCCTCAAACGCCCACAATTGCTCAGGCAGGTCGTGCGACAATTGAGGACATTTTCGCCAACCATCGCCATCGATCCGCAGGGGCTGTTCAAGAGCGCCTTGCTGACATGGTTGAGCGGTGCACGAACGCGAATCGGTTTCGACCGTTCCCAGGCACGCGAGGCATCTTGGTGGTGGTATAGCCATCGGGTCGCGGTCGGTGATGGCCACATGATCGATAAGCAATTCCAATTGGTGAAGGCGGCTGGCGCGTCTCTGGAATCGGTCGATTTTGGCTGGCAGGTGCCTGACGCAGATCGTGATTGGGCAAAGTCCACACTGGACCAACTGGGGCTAAGGGAACGAGAGTATCTACTCTTCAATCCTGGGAGCGCGTGGCCTGGCAAAAACTGGTCGCCGCAGCGATTTGGAGAGGTTGCCGGCAAGATCGGGAAAGACGCTGGCTGGAGAACGATGTTGCTTTGGGGAAACGACAACGAACTGGCGATGGCGCAGCAGGCGGTCGCAACCAGTGACGGGCATGCGATCCTCGCTCCAGCGACCACTTTGATTCAAGCTGCTGCGTTGGTCTCCATGGCGAGGCTGGTTCTATCCGGCGACACTTCGGTCCTTCATGTCGCCACGATGCTCGGCCGCCCCAGCGTTTCCCTTTTCGGCCCGACTCTACCCCATCGCAGCGGCCCCTACTGGCGCGATGATATCGCGCTGCAAAAGCGCTACCATGACGGTTCCAGCCGGCAACGTCGTCGCGCCGATGCGTCGGCGATTCTTGAAATCACCAGGGACGAGGTGGTCGAAGCCATTGAAAAGCGACTTGACCTGCCCGACCCGATGCAGAAAGAAAAGAAGTGGACCAGTGGATGAATAAGAAGTTGTTGGTGGGTAGCGGGAATGCCAAGAAGAAACGGGAAGTTGCCGCACTGTTAGAGCCTTTGGGATGGCAACTGATCAGCCTTGCCGATCTTCCACCAATCGAAGCTCCCGAGGAATCTGGAAGTGATTTCCTCGATAACGCCAAGATCAAGGCGACCTATTACGCCAAGGCGACAGGGCTGTGGACTCTAGGTGAGGATAGCGGTCTTTGCGTCGCCGCTTTGGGGAACGCGCCCGGCGTTTATTCAGCGAGGTACGCTGGCCCGGAGGCTACCGACGAGCGGAACAACATCAAGCTGCTCGAACAGCTTAGCCAAGTACCGGAACATCGGCGAAGTGCCTTTTATGTCAGTACAGCAGCCGTTGCGAAGCCTGATGGCAGCATTGTCGCGACGTCGCGAGGTGAGTGCCACGGTCGGATTACGATGGCGCCGCGAGGAGACGCGGGGTTTGGTTACGATCCTTACTTCGAGCTGATTGAATACCACAAAACGTTTGCCGAGCTGGGGATGATGGTGAAGAATTGCTTGAGCCATCGTGCTCGTGCGCTGGAGAAGTTGGTGATCCAGTTGGATCGAATGTTCGATGATTAGCTGAGGGGGGCGCTGCAAGCCAGCTCTTGGGGCGATTCTTGACCAAGCATGCGACGCAGATCACCACTCCATCATTCCATCTGGCTGGCTTGATCCAATCGCAGACGTACCTCCGCCGGAATCTTCCACTCGAGTGCTCCTCGCACACCGGCCACCTGATCTGCGGAGCGAAGGCCTACGATGGCGGCAGTGACGGCCGGATGGGCGAGCACCCACGCCAGGGCCACTTCCGCTGGCGTGCGGCCAAGTTGCTTCGCCTCTTCCACTACCTTCTGAGCAATAGCCAAATTGCGGGTCAGCTTCGGTTCTTGAAAATGGATGCTTCGACGACGCCAATCGTCTTCCGGGAGTCGACCGATCCGTTCGCGGCTCATCGCACCCGTCAGCAGGCCGGATCCCATGGGGGAGTAAGCCAGGAGTCCGATTCCATGAGCCTGGACGTAGGGAAGTGTCTCGGCTTCGATCTCGCGACGAACCAGAGAGTAAGGTGGCTGAAGGGAGGCGATGGGAGCGATTGGCGCGATGCGTGCCATCTGTTGGGCGTGGAAATTGGAGACACCAATCCAGCGTACCTTTCCGGCCTGCTGCAACTCCAGAAGTGTCTGCCAGCCCTCTTCAATATCCTCATCGGGTTCCGGCCAATGGATCTGATACAGATCGATCGTGTCGACTCGCAGACGACGAAGCGACGCCTCGCACTCCCGTCGAATCGACTCGCTCTTCAGCGACTTCACGATTTGCCGATCCCCATCCCAGCTACGCTCGCACTTGGTGAAGACATAGGGGCGCGGTCCGCTGTAGGATGCCAGTGCTTGGGCGACCACCTCTTCACTATGCCCTAGTCCGTAAACAGCCGCCGTATCGATCCAGTTCATCCCAGCGTCGAGAGCTTCGTGAATCGCGCGGATGCTGTCTCGATCCTCCTGATGGCTCCACGAGAAAGCCCAGCCCGCTCCGCCGATCGCCCAAGCTCCAATGCCAAGTGGCGACAGCATCAGATCGGCGTGGCCGAGTCGCTTCTTTTCTGCCATGTTCACTCGTTCGCTTTCAGCGGCTTTTAGGGGAAAGGGAATGGAGTATCGTCCAGATCGATCGCCCCGGCTAGGGCCTACAGTGATTCATGGCAAAAGTGTTGGCGATGCGGTGGCTGGATCCGACTGAAGGCCGGCGGTGTTGACGGCGATGACTTGATACTCTTCTTCA
>JBJSWM010000015.1:0-2178 GCA_046085865.1 Pirellulaceae bacterium | reverse complement strand
GGCGTGTTTGCCTTGAAGATATGACCGCAAACACACCAGAACCAGACCTCGATTCCAAACTGGTCGTCAGGTCCGGACAGCCGACATCGAATTGCCGGTTAGTCTAGGAGGAGTTCTTTTCCCGATTAAGCCCCGGGGCCTCGCGGCCCCGGCAGGCACTATGTCGCCCCTCCGGGGATGGTGTTTTGGGTAAAGAGAGAGTCGTTAAAAAGACCCACATCGTGTTACGGGCGTCCCGCCCGCGCGTGTCTGCAACAAAGGTGTCAGGTACCGTTTTGATACTCACCCTCCCCATGGGAGGGTGAAGGGTGAAATCAAAGAGGCCTGACCTCTTTGATCTTCGATAGCTAGCAATCAGCCGCCAACCTGTGGTGGATGAAGGGGGCGGCGGGGGGAATGGGGTCGACCTGAACGATAGGTATCCGTTAAGGTGCCACCTTCTGGCTACATGGAGGTAGTCAGGGTGGCTTCAGGGAAGAGGTAGCATACGTGATCGCTCGGGATCTGCAGGGTGCCCTGGAAATCAACCAGCTGGTGAAGAGGTATGGTGCGCGGACGGCCCTGCAAGGCTTGGATCTATCGATAGCTGCTGGCGAGTCGGTGGCGATCCTTGGGCCTAACGGCGCCGGAAAGACGACGTTGATCCGGTGCTTATCCGGTCGAAGTCGATTGGATGGCGGGTCGATTCGCCTTTTCGGAAAATCGCTCCGTTCTCACAGCGCCACGCAGAAACTGGGGGTGGTTCCCCAAGAGCTGGCGATCTACGGCGATCTGACGCTGCTGCAAAATTTGCAGACATTCGTTCGGTTGCATGGTTTGCAGGGGAGCCAGTTGCGGCATCGTCTGGAATGGGCTTTGGAGTGGATTGGCCTGAGCGATCGAAGGCATCATCTGGTCGGTAGTTTTTCGGGTGGTATGAAGCGTCGCGTCAATATCGCCTGCGGCGTGATGCATCGCCCTGAACTGTTGGTGTTGGATGAGCCGACGGTGGGGGTGGATCCCCAGAGCCGACAGCGGATCTTTCAGATGCTGCAGGACCTTCATGCCGATGGCACCGCACTACTTTTGACAACCCATCACCTGGAAGAGGCTCAGCAGCAGTGCGCCCGCATCGTCATCCTGGACGATGGAAAAATCATTGCAGACGGATCGCTTCAGCAGCTGATCGATCAAACGATTGGAACCCAGTGCCAGGTCGACGTCACCATCGAAGGGGAACTCCGCAATGCGCCTCGCCATTGGATCTGGAACACCCAGACCCGTCGGTGGACAGCGAACATTCAGGATATCAGTGGCGATCTTCCGAGATTGCTTGGCGAGATCCGGATGCTGGGGGGCAGAGTGGGCGAGTTGCGGACGCACGCCCCTAGCCTTCAGGATGTCTTTCTGCATTTGACCGGAAGGATGCTGAGGGAATGATCGCGACAGTTCTTCGGATTAGCCTTTTGAGGCTGCTGCATAATCGCCCCGAGCTGGTGCTGACCTTTGTTGTGCCGGTGCTTTTTTTCAGCGTGTTTGCGCTCATCTTCGGGCATCGAGACGCAGGGGGGGCGGCCCGGCTTCGCGTGGCGTTTGTCGATGAGTCACCGACGGCGCAGTCGCGGCGTTGGATGGAGAAGATCCTCGAATCGAAGGCGGTCCGGCCTGTCCCAGGGGTGGAAAAAGTCCCGGGACAGCCAGACGATCTACCCATCCTCTCCAGCGCGGAAGCTGCGCAGTGGATTCGGCTGGGGCGAGCCGACGCGGTATTTCGCATCGGCCTCCAGCAGGAATCCGACGCAGCAGCCCCCCTTCGGGTTCAGGTACTGACCGACTCTTTCGATCCGATCACCTCCAACATCGCTGCCGCATTGGCGCAAAGTTCCCTGATGGAACTGATGTCTCTGGGGACCACCGATCGCCTCCCTGGAATGGCTCCTTCTGGTCTGGCGCTGGAGGGTGATCCAGCAAGCCAACTTTCGGAAGGCCGCTTGGCTTCCGGCGGCTCGGACGGTTCGGTAGCTACCGCGTCGCTTGCGGTGTGGAGTGAGCCATCGGGGTCGGTGTCGGCAAGATTCTCCGATCATGGAGAAGCCCCCAGTGCCATGCCGTCTGGATCCGCTGCCTTTGCCACGCATCTTCAGACTCAGGATGCAGCGTCGCCAAACGATCATGGGGCATTGGCGATGGCATCCAACC
>JBJSWM010000014.1:0-767 GCA_046085865.1 Pirellulaceae bacterium | reverse complement strand
CCCGCCGACCACCCTCTGCGATATTGTAGTTTCCAAGTTCCAATCGCCTTCCAGATGCCAAAGAAAGAATCGATCCAAGGGTCGAAATTTTCGGAATTGTTTCCACACGATAGACCGCCACAACTTCCCTAGGCCGCGTCGCCGAAAAACGCATTTCTCAAAAAACCCAATAAAAATCGACTTTCTAACCATCCATCAGCAATCCAACAACCATGCGACTTGAACAGCCAGGGGATTTAGAGAAGCCTGGGAAACCTTGCACGGCGGGATCTGAATTATCGAGCGTAGCGATTCATCTGCCGATTCTAACGAACGTATGCGGAGGCATCTTCCACGCTTGCGAGACTCAATGATGAGACACAGGAAATTTCTATTTGCGATGGCACTAGCCAGCGCTTGCTTTGCGGTTAGCAACGCCCAAGGTCAAGGATCGACCAGCGGTGGGCCATCCCCTGCAACGCGCAGCGGCCACATTGGCGACTCGGTCCGTACCCTGGGCGAGATCGATCCAACGGAACTGAGCGGCGGGGTCGACCAAAGGCCGGCCCACTTCCGCGAAGCGGGATCGGCGATCCAGTCGAATCCATCGCTGGCTTCGGCGTCCGCCAACACGGGACGCATCTCTTCGGACGATGTCGCCAGCTGGACGGTTCCATCCGACCCAGCAGTCGCCATTCCATCCAGCACCTACCTTGGTCAGACGCATCATGCCGACGGTGGCGTGGTCTGCGGCACTGCTTGCCGTACGGCTCCACCCCGCTTTTGGG
>JBJSWM010000013.1:0-3111 GCA_046085865.1 Pirellulaceae bacterium | reverse complement strand
CTTGAAGGCCCTGCATAAGATCCTTTTCGGTCAAGCCATTGAGCTTCAGAAGCTCTTTCGCCTTGCAATCGACTTTCGACAATGCCAGGACTAGGTGTTCGGTGCTGACAAAATCGTCCTTCATGCCGTCGGCCAGTGCGGCAGAAGCTTCCAGAACCTTCTGCAGTGCGGCATTGACACTTGGCTGGCGTCCGCCGGAGATCTTAGGCAGTCGCGACAATTCAGAATCCAGCAACCCGCGGATCTGAACCACAGGTGCCCCAACCTTCTTCATCAAGGGCGCCACAATCCCGTCGGATTCCTCAAGAAGCGCCTGGAGCAAGTGCAGGCTATCCATCTCTGGATTGCCTGCCTGTTGCGCCTTGGACTGAGCCTCGGCGACTGCCTCCTGCGCCTTGACGGTCAGTTTTTCGAATCGAAACCCCATGGTGGACACCTCCCCTTTTGGCCTCGCGCCCTGTTTTGGCCTCGCGGAAGTCCCGATCCAGCGCCAACTTGGCACCATGGACTTCCGAAAGGTTTCCAAGGTAGCAAATCCCGGACCAAACAACCCTCTTCGGGGATCGGCCTTGGGGAGGGTTCGGTTTTGGCGAAGCTGCCTGGAGCTGATGTCTGTGGATGAATCGGCTGGGGGGGTCAGGTGCCGATGGTGCAAGTGATCGACTTCTGGAATTGGTCGAATAGATAGCTGGAGTCATGTGGCCCGGAAGAAGCTTCTGGATGGTACTGCACGCTGAAGGCGGGGAATTCGCGATGGCGAACCCCCGCGATGGTTTGATCGTTCAGGTTGCGATGGGTAATCTCCAGGCAGTCGGGCAACGAAGGTTCCTCGACCGCGAACCCGTGATTTTGCGTCGTCACTTCCACCTTACCACTCTCCAGATGGAGGACTGGTTGGTTGGCACCGCGATGACCGAATTTCATCTTGAAAGTCTTAGCCCCACAGGCCAGTGAAAGCAACTGATGTCCCAGGCAGATTCCGAAAACCGGTTTGCAAGGGAGTAGCTTCCGGATCGTCTCGATCGCATACGTCAGTGGCTCTGGATCGCCCGGTCCATTGCTGAGAAAAATGCCATCTGGTTTCGCTGCCATCACCGCCTCGTAACTGCTGTTCCCTGGAAGCACGGTGACACGATTGCCCCGACTGGCCAAGTGCCTGGCGATGTTGTGCTTCATACCAAAATCAAGACAAACGATGTGCGGTGCATCGTTGGCAACCGGCTCCTGGGGGCCGAAGGTCGATAGCGGGTGCAGCGTTTTCTGCCACACGGCGGCCAGGGAGGGCATCACTTCTTGAACCAAATCGCGTCCCACCAGCCCTGGGCTTTGGTTTGCCTTGCGAATCAAAGACTGATCGTTCAGATCGACCGTCGAAATGATGCCCCGCATGGCACCTTGCGAGCGAATGCGGCGCACCAGGGCACGGGTGTCGATCCCCGAGATGCCCACCACACCATGCCTCGTCAGAAACTCGCTGAGCGACGCATCGGCTCGGTAATTCGAGACGATTCGGCTCTCGGCGCGGACGATGAACCCCGCAAGATGCGGCCGCTCGCTCTCCATGTCTTCGGCGTTGACACCGTAATTCCCGATCTCAGGATAGGTCATCGCGACGATCTGGCCACGGTAACTGGGATCGGTGAGTATTTCTTGGTAACCGGTCATCGAGGTATTGAAACAAACCTCGCCACTGGTCTCTCCGGCGGCCCCCAGCGAAAAACCGGAATAGATGGAACCATCTTCCAGCACCAGTTTCGCGATCTCTCCCATGCGACCCAAAATTCAGTCTCCTTCTGGACCCGCCGGATGGCAGAACGGTAAGCACCATCCCATGGTGCTCGGTTAAAAAACTACCCCAGAATAACGCTTGGGTGCCGTGACGGCTAGGAGCCATCTGTCGTGGTTTGAAGCGATTGTCTGACGAGGGGCATGAAAAAAGCCCCCGCTGTCCACGGGGGCTTTCTTGGGGGTTGGATTCAAATCACGAAATCGAACCAGCATCCTTTTGGATGGCTCATGCTTCTGGGATGCGCGTATCGCGGTTGGCAGGTTCGGAGGCTTCTTTCTTCCCCGACAGTCCGATCAACGCATCGAACTCGTCGTCCGATTCGGTTTGCTGTGCGTACTCCATGAATTCCGATTCGGCTTTTTGAGCATCCATGCCAGCAAGTTCGCGGCTGACCCTGGCTTTGGCAGATGCCTTGGACCGAAGTTCACGCAATGCATTGAGTTCCTCGGCGGTCTTGTCGGTCGACAGGCCGTTCATGAGATCGGCGATTTGCTTTTCTTCCTTGGCGGAAAGCACATCGGCGACCGCATCGTGCTTTTCATCCTTTAGCTTGTCCAGTTCCCGCATGAGGCTTTGGATCTGCGACTTGTGGCTATTGACGTTCGCCGAGAGATTTTTGATATCGTCTTCGAGTTCCTGTGCCCTTTTTTGCTTCTCGCTTAGCGTGCTGGAAAAGTCCTTGAAGGCATTTTGGAAACGAGCGTACTCTGGGTCGCTTTTGACTGCCACCGCATCCCCGCGATATTTATCGACCAGCGCCTTGGCTTTGGCAGCCGCCCCCGCCTTCAATTTCTCCAACTTGGAGATTTCCTCCGTCAGAGTTCGCAGCTTATCCTTCTTTGACTCTTCTTGCGCGATCATGGCACCGATCGCATCCATGTACTGATTGAGTCGTTTTCGTTTTTCTTCGATGACGTTGTCATAGCCCGCCATCATCACGCCTGGATTCAAATCCAGTTCTTCCCTTGCTTTGTTGATTCGGAAGGTAAGCAGGTAACCGAGTGCCCGAAAGTACTTGCCGATCGCTTTGATCACCAGGGTTCTCTCCTATTCTCGAAGGAAGCTTCTATCATCGGGATTCAATTGCAGTTCCCGCAACCGTTCTTCAGTTCTCTTGGCGACGCGAAGCGACGCCTCCAGTTCATTTTGGACTTCGCTCAGTTCAGCCTGTTCTTGCTTTTCGGACAAAGAGGAAAAGTTTCGGACGACGCCCTGAAGTTGGTCGACGCTGGCTTTGACTTCCCCGAGGATCACTTCTCGCTCTTTGAGAATCGCCTCGCGTTCCTCTCCTCCCAGTCGCTCCGAAAGTTCGAATAGTTGGT
>JBJSWM010000012.1:0-7451 GCA_046085865.1 Pirellulaceae bacterium | reverse complement strand
CGGTGGTGGAGAAGAACTGCATCATCTTGATCCTCAAGCGAGGCACCGGGGAGGTGGCTGCCGTGACGCGACCCGAGGGGGCGCCTTTCTCCAACGACATCCAACAGCAGGAAGCCGAGATCGCACAGTACATCGAAGAGGGATTAGGCAGCGGCAAGACCGAAGTGCTGATCAAGTCCGAGGGGTCCGTTCGCTACGGCGAGGTCGATCGCATCAAGCAGGCGATCAGCCAGTCGTTGGAAGAGGGGCAGTTCATTCATATCGGCGTCAAACAGTCAGGCTGAGCATCGATGTCGACGATTCGTTTCCAGTGCCCTCATTGCAAGTCCGTCCGGTCGATCCATGCCCGCATGTTGGGGCGAGAGATCCCCTGCCCCGATTGCGAACGGAAGGTTCAGTTGCCGACCGAGGAGCAGGTTGCGGCGGCCAAGCAGGCCAAGGCGGAAGCCGCTCAGAAGGCGGCTCAGGCGTCCCGCTGGAAAGAGCAGTTGGCGGCAGCCGACCAGGGAGAGGAATCCGAAGAAGCTGACGAATCGGCTCTCGCTGAGACCACTTCAGGCAACCGGGGATCTGCCGCAGTGGAGGAGGAAGAGCTGGATCCGCCCATGCAGATGAAGAAGCGGGAGGTGCCCAAGGACGACATGGACATGACCCCCATGGTCGATGTGACGTTCCTTCTCCTGATCTTCTTCATGATCACCGCCAATTTCACCATGCAGAAATCGATCCAGGTGCCTGCCGAGAAGAGTGATGAAGCCAGCAGTCAGGCCGTGCCGCAGATCAAGGAAATGGAAGAATCGGTGACGGTTCAGATCGATGAGTTCAACAGCTACACCGTGCTGTTTCCGGATGGAACCGAGCGGGATGCGGCTAGCAAGCAGGATCTGATCGGCTTGCTGGAAGAAGCTAGGCTTGACTCGGGGGCTGAGGATGAAGTGACCAAGCTGATTGTGCAGGCTCATCAGGACTGCATCCATCAGGCGGTGATCCAGGCGCTGGACGCCGGTCGAACCAAAGGATTTTCGTCGTTTCAGGTTTCAGTGGTCGAGGAATTCGATTGATTGATGCGCTGGAAGCGCTGCTGCTGACCTGATCCATCATTTTGACTTTTCCACGCGAAAGAGCTGTGTCGAACGTGAGCGAAGCAAAGCAATTTATCGATCTGTTGGAGTCACAGGGGCTAATCGACAAGGAAGTGATCGCCGAATTGCGGCGGCAATTGGCCGAGTCGAAGGGGCGAGTCACACCCGAAGCGGTCGCCAAAGTCCTGGTGGAAAACGGCCAGCTGACTCGTTTTCAAGCGACCAAGCTGATCGCATCGCTGCGCGAGGACCAGCCTCCTGGAGGCGGAGAAAAGCCCCCGACCAAGTCGCCGACGAAGGACGACCTCGATCTGATCCCAGATGATCTTCTGGCCGAACCTCGGCGGGGCGGTTCCGACAAGACGCCTCCCGCAGCGGTCCTGATCGAAGAGGAGTCGGTCGCACCGCAGGAGGAGCCATCGCAGAAGGTGGTTTTGCCGAAGAAGAGCAAGCGGAAGGCACCGCGTGCTCCTGCGCCGGTCGAGGACGCCTTTGCTGCATCCATGCCACGCACCACCACCAAATTGCCGGTCGCAAAAAAGAATAACTGGGATCAGTTCCGCATCTATGGCTTTCTCTCGATCCTGCTGTTGCTTTTGGTGCCGCTGGCTGGATTGGGTTACTGGATGTGGAAAGGAAGTTCCAGCGACTGGCTGGACATGTCGAAGAAAGCGTATGAAGGGCGAGACTACGAATTGGCGCAATCGCGCTACTCGGAGTTTCTGAAGCGATTTCCGTCGGATGAAAATGCCAGCTTGGCAAGGGTGCGGATCGGCCTATCGAAGATTCGACATGCGGCCGAGCGATCGACGGATCCGGCCGAGGCGCTGAAGGTCAGCAAGGAGACGCTGCCGACGTTGGTGGAGGAATCGGCGCTGACGGCCGAGCGGCCGGATCTGGCGAGTGCTCTTCTGACGATCGCCGAGAAATTCAATCAGAAGGCCGATAACGCCAAGTCGATCGAGGAAAAGAAGACGCTGGTGGGCGGCTTGGAAGATCACCTGACCTTGATTCAAAACCCGCAGTATGTCGGGACTCAGGAACGGAATCAAAATGAGGCGCGGATCAAGCGGATCGAGGAGAGCCGCGATCGGATCGTGCGCGATATCAAACGCAGTGAGGACTTGGTGGCAACGGTCGCTGCGATGAAGGATTCGCTGGCGAAACAGGAAGTCGACATGGCGTATGCAGCACGCCGTACGCTGGTGCGGAACTACCCGCAGCTGGAGACTGAGCCGCAGATTGTGGAGTTGGTGGCTGAGGCGACCAAGATCCAGCAGTCGCTGGTCGGATCATCGACCGTGCAGGTGCAGTCGACGGCCAATCCCCCGTCGACGTTTCCCGCGCTGCCTAGCGCCATCCTGGCGAATCGGCGCACCGGATCGGTTGGCGCCGAGGTGGATGGGACCATTGTGGTGCGCGCCAAGGATGCCGCCTATGGGCTCGATGCACGCAGCGGCGATGTGAAGTGGAGGAAGTTTCTTGGAAGCCAGTGGCAGGGGGAACCCTTGCGGATCACCAAGGAGCTAGAAAGCGACTGGATCGCTCACTTCCCCGAGCAGGGGTTGGTGCGCCGGATGCAGACCACCGATGGCAACGCCCTGTGGGAAGCCTCCTTGGGAAGTCCAGCCCTCTCGCCGACAGCCGATCGCGAAGACCTTTTCGTCGCCTCACGCGACGGGAAGCTCAGCGCATTGGATCTCCAGACGGGGATGAGCCGATGGGGGAAGCAGCTGCCGCAGCCGGTCGACGTCAGTCCTGGTTTTTATGGAGGACGGGAATTCGGCTATGTGCTCGGCAATCATTCCAATCTTTACGTCGTCTCCCGCAGGTCGGGTGGATGCGACGAGGTCTTTTACCTGGGGCATCGAGAAGGTTCTGTCAAGGTTCCGCCTCTCTACGCGCTGGGCCATGTGCTGGTCTTTGAGAACGAAGGTCCTGGGTACTGCCTGATTCGAGTACTCAAGTGTGACGAACAAGGGAAAAACCTCACACCTGGCCAGCCTTCGATTCGCTTGCGCGGACACGTCGTCGTACCAGCTCAGGTCGAGGGACGTCGTGTGGTGCTGGTGACCGACCTCGGAGAGGTGGTGATTCTCGATATCGAGCCATCGAATGCAACCGATCAGGTGACCAAGTTGGCATCGCGTGTGGCCAGCGAAACCCAGCCGCGAGACCTCTGGCCATTGCTCGATAAAAACGAATTGTGGCTGACCGGCCGCAACTTCACGCGCCTGAAGGTGGTCGTCAGCAAGCAGCTTTTGGATCCCGAGTGGGTGAAAGAGGATCAGGACCAATTCACAGGTCCCGCGCAGCGTCTGGGACCATTGGTGGTGCATTCGCGAATCCTCCGAGGGACGCGGGGAGTGCGCGTGGCTGCGGTTGATGGGGTCAGTGGAGAGGTGGCTTGGGAGGTCGATCTGGGGACCCCGGTATCGGCGCTGCTTCCGAGCGATCAGGGGTTCCCGATACGCGCTGTGACCAGCCAAGCGGCCGATTACCGCGTGGAAGCTGAGGATCTGGCTAGCGGCCGAGCTTCCAAGATGGTCGAGAATGCCGGTCGCAATGAGCGTTCGCTGTTGTTTCGAAGCCCAGTCGATGCCGGAGATGGTCGCTGGGTCATGCTCAATGAATCCCAGGGCAATCAGATGATCGTCGCGGAGACGTCGGGGGGTTCCGCGGCACCGCTGCGTCGCGTGGCGATGGCTCTAGGCGGGGCGGTGGCCACCGGATCGCCGGTGCCGGTCGGCGGCAATCTGCTGCTGTTGCTCAGCAATGGTCAAATCGCCATGGTCGACCCCGGGACGGGAGAAGCCAAGGCGCAGCCCTTCCAGCCGCCACTGGATCCGCAGGGTGGGCAGGCATGGACTGGGGCGGTTCTGATGCCAGACAAGCAGACGGTGGTGGTCGCCGACAACAAACAACGGCTCTACCGACTAGCCACCGGCAATGCCATTCGGTCCTTGCAGGAGGTCACCACCGAACGGCCGTTGACCGGACCGTGGATCGGAGTCGGTTCGTCGGTGGTCGGTGTGGCTGGTGGCCCGACGGGAGATCTCTTGGAGTTCTACCAAGGGGCCGATCTTTCGAAGGGGGCAAGCCTTCAGTTGACGGGGCGAGTCGCATGGGGACCCCATGCCATTCCGGGTGGCCTGTTGGTGTGGACCGATGGCGAGGGGCTGGTCGCGGTCGATGAAGGAGGGGCTCGCCGATGGTCGACGCCGCTGCCCAACGCCACGCTGGTCGGTCCCCCAGTGGCTCAAGGTGGCCTGTGGTGGATCTCCTCGGCTGCTGGGCGGCTCTATGGCGTCAAGGATTCTGACGGTTCCCCGGTGACTCCCGTGGAGATCGGTGAGCCGCTGAGCTTTGCCCCGGCTGTCACGGGTGGTCGCGTGCTGGTGCCTGGCGACCAGGGGGTAGTGATCGAAGTGCCCGTCGATCAGCTCCCCGGAGGTGGCTCATGATGCAACTCCTTCGACCTGTTTCATGGCTCGCACTTTCCGCCTGGAAAGTCGCTTGGGTGGCCTTGTTGCTGTCGCTTGGCCCCCTTCCCCGTGCCGCTGGATGGCAGGAGGAAGAGGGGGACGGCGTCGGGGGCAAGGTGGGGAAGACCGGAGCGGTCGAGGTCGACGAGTCGATCATGAATGAGCGGCCTTTTGACCTCATCACGTTGACAGCCGAAGCGGGGGGCGACATCGTCCGCGTCCTGCCGCTGGATTTCCCCAATCGCAAGGTCCCGTCCTCTCCCGATCCGACCGAAAAGCTGATTGTCTCGATGACCATTCACCCGGATCGCAAGTACGAGGTGAAGTGGAAGGACATCGCCAAGATACAGCTGTACGAGGAACTGGTGCTTCAGGAAGCCAAACGCCTGATGCAGATCAAGGACTATGCTTCGGCGTTCGAGCATCTGAATTATCTGATCGAAAACCATCCCAACACGACGGGTCTGGCTCAGTTGCAGGAATCGTTTCTGACGGGCAGTGCCGAGGATATGGTCAACCGTCAGGATAAGGCGCACGGGCTGGCGGTGCTGGAGGAGCTCTATCGGACCTATCCTGCTTCGCGAACCGATTCGACTCTGCAGCGCATCTCCTCAGTTGCCGAATTGATGATCGATGGGTTCCAGAAAAGCGGCGATGAACGATCGGCCGATATTTTGCTGAAGCGATTAGGCAGGGACTACAAGGATCCGCCGCTGGAGGTGGTGAGCAAGTGGGACAGCCATTTCCGCCAGCAGGCGACCGAGCTGAAGCAGCAGGCTGAGCAGATGAAGGGTGAGGGGAAGCTCCGCGAGGCCCGGGTTGTCGCCAGCAAGATGGTAGCGACCTATCCCGATCTGCCGGGTGCCAAGCAGCTGTACCAGGAATTGGTTTCAGCGTATCCGATGATCCGGGTTGGAGTCTTTCAGCGCAGCGACAAGCCAGACCCTACGTCGATCAGCGATTGGGCTGGTCGGCGCAGCGGGATGCTGGTTAGTCAGCCGCTGTTTGAGTTTCGGAATACGGGTTCCGAAGGGGGAGACTACCGGTTCACGCTGGGTACGTACAGCCAAAGCGATGATCGGAAGCAGTTGGAGCTGAAGTTTCGGGAGCCAGGGGGAGATGGTCCCAAGATGCTGGAGGTCAGCCAGTGGTTGTTGAGGCGTGCCAGACCGCAATCCACCGACTACCGCCCCAGCTGGGCTGCCATTTTCGATCAGATCTCTCAGGAGGGAGAGGATCGCTTGCTGGTGCAGTTGCGCAGCCCCCATGTGCTGCCTCATGCGTTGATGCAATGGCAGCTGCCGGAAATGTATGGGGAGGGAGCTCCCAAGAAGGTCGGTTCCTACCGAATCTCTCCTGCGGATGGCGATGCCAGTTCCTTTCTGTGGGATGAAGACAAGCCACCGACCGCAGGCCAGCCAGTGGAGATTGTGGAGCGGTTCTACAGCGATCCCCGGAGGGCGGTGTCGGATCTGGTGCGGGGAGAGATCGAATCGATCGACCAGTTGTATCCCGCCGATGCCAAGCTGCTGGCAGGCATCAAGGGGATTCGTGTGGAACCCTACGCGCTGCCGACCAGCCACATGCTGGTTCCCAAAGGCAATCATCGCTTTTTGCAGGAGGCCGATTTTCGAAGGGCACTCCTCTATGGGATCAATCGGGAAGCGATCCTCTCGGGAGAGATTCTTGGAGGGGAGACCAGCGCCGACAGCCGCTTGATCAGCGGTCCGTTCCCTCTCGGCAAATCCGATTCCGATCCTCTCTCGTATGCCTACAACGTCTCGATCGAACCGGTGGCATACGATCCACGGTTGGCCAAGTTGTTGATCCTTTTGACGACGGAGAAATTGAAGAAGCTGGCGGCCAAGAAGAAGGAACCGGAGCCGAAGCTGGAGCCGATTCGGTTGGGGGTTCCCGATTACGAAGCGGCGAGGATCGCGGGCGAGGCGTTTGTTCAGCAATGGAAGATTCTGGATATCCCCGCCACGCTCGTGGTGCTCCCTAAGGGCCAATCGAGTGCAGGTGCCGATCAGGTCGATCTGCTTTATGTCTCGGCGGCGATGTGGGAGCCAGCGACCGATGCCGAACGTTTGCTGGGGGCCGATGGTGTGGCTGCGACCAATGATCCCTATATCGTCCAGGCGCTAGGGCAACTTCGATTTGCGAAGAACTGGGCGGAGGTACGTCGAGTTCTGCAGGACCTTCATTCGCTGATCGATGATCATCTGCCCGTGCTTCCGCTCTGGCAGATCACCGACACCTCGGCATTTCGTTCGGAGGTCAGCGGCACAGCCAAGCGGCCGATGAGCCTCTATCAGGACATGGAAAAATGGCGCATACGTATCCAATAACTGAATGTTCTGCCCTGCTAGGTCGGTGGCTTTCGCAGGCCATGAGTCTGGCGCGCCTGGCCAATCGTGTGGTGTGCCAGGGGGCTTGGATTGTCGCGCTCATCGTCTGGTCGAATCCTGAAGCTACAGCGCAAGGAGTCTGGGAGTACGATCCCTACCGCGTGACGACCTGGGTTAGTATCGATCCTTCGATCCCGATGAGCGACCAGGTGAGGCAGGATCTGTACCGCGAGATCGATCAGCAGGTGGATTTGGTGTTCGGTCCAACCTGGATTCAGCAATCGACCGAAGCACCGGGGCTGCTGCGAGTGCGCATGCAACGCAATCTGGAGTCGATTCAATACGACGATCTGATGGCCGGTGAGATGGTGATCGTGGTTCGCAAGGACCATCCTGAAGCCAAGACGATTCGGACGCTTGATGCCGTGCTGGAGAAGATCGACCAGGTGGCGATGGTCGATTCGGTGCAGCAGCAGGTGCTTGGCGAACTGAAGCGATTTGAGGGGGTGGAGACTTGGCAGAAGCTGGCGGGC
>JBJSWM010000011.1:0-13272 GCA_046085865.1 Pirellulaceae bacterium | reverse complement strand
CTAGCTGCGGTGGCGCCCGAGCCGGGGGAGACCGCCAAAGTGGAATTGGTGGTCAATGGATTTCCTGTCGCAGACCGGGAGATACCTGCGGACGGCAAAGAGCATGTGCTTCGCTTCGAGCAGCCGATAGAGAAGAGTTCTTGGGCCGCTATTCGCATCCTACCATCCGCTCACACCAACCCCGTCTTCATCGAAGTGGCTGGCAAGCCGGTGCGAGCGAACAGGGACAGCGTGCGTTGGTGTCTGAACAGTTTAGAGCAATGTTGGAAGGCCAAGGTGGGGACGTATCGGGGAGAGGAGAGGGAGCAAGCGCGAGAGGCGTATGAGCTGGCGAGGGAACGCTTTGAAGCGATTCTCTCCGAGACGGAGTGATATCCCTGGCGCGAAGTGGGCTGGATGTTGTCGATTGCCTTCATTGCGGATGGACTTCGTAGGGGCCCTTTCGATTGGGGAAAAGCGTGCGGCAGATTTCGCACCGGCTGCCATCGCATCCGCGGGCTGAGCAATGCTCTCGGCCATAGAAAATGATTTGAAGATGCAGGCGGCCCCACGAATCAGGAGGATAGAGCTTTTTTAGATCCCGCTCCGTGTGTTCGACTCTCGGGCCATTGGTCAACTTCCATCGCTGCGCCAGGCGGTGGATGTGTGTATCGACTGGGAACGCCGGGATTCCAAAGGCCTGCACCAAGACCACCGAAGCGGTCTTGTGGCCAACGCCGGGAAGTGACTCGAGCGCTTCCAAGCTCGCAGGAACCTGGCTCTGGTACTTGTCGACTAGTATCGCCGATAGCTCCTGAATCGCCTTCGACTTCCTGGGGCTTAATCCGCAAGGACGGATGACTTCTTGAATCTTCTCGACCGGGACCTTGGCCATTGCTTTTGGTGTCTTGGCTAGCTTCCAGAGTTTGGGGGTGACTCGGTTGACCATCTTGTCGGTGCACTGGGCGCTCAGCACCACGGCGATTAGGAGCGAATAGGGGTCCTGATGATCCAGGGGGACATCGGTCTGCGGGTAGAGGGAATTGAGTTTCTGATCGATCCAGTGGGCGCGCTGCTGACGGTTCATGGCAAAGTGATCTTCTTCGATTCGTATCGTAGGGGTGTTTGTTTTCGACGGGTGGCTTGGACGTGGTATGATAGAGGCCCGCCGAGAGCAGGCTGTGGCCTGATGCCTTGGCTGCGATCATCGCTGTCGCCATGCGATGGCAATTCTCTCCATCTTTTGCCAAGGAGTCCAACATGTCGAGAAGTTCGCGACGATTGTTCCTGGAGCGGTCGATGTGGGCGACGGCTTCCGCTTTTGCTTTGCAGCATGCGTCGGTGGGGCGCGCCAGTCCACTGCAGGAGGGGGAGAAAGAAGCAGGGCCGTCGGAGCGACTGTCGGTCGCGGTGGTGGGAGTCAACGGGCGCGGTCAGTCGCACGTGCACCATTATGTCCGCAATCCCAAGACGCGCATCACCCATATCTGCGACGTCGATGAGTCGGTTGGTCAGAAGGTGATTGAAGCGATCGCCGAAAAACAGGGTGGGGAAAAGCCTGCCTACGTGCGGGATATGCGAACTGTTTATGAAGACAAAACCGTCGACATTGTCTCGGTCGCGACACCCAATCATTGGCACGCGCTTGCGTCGCTTTGGGCTGTGCAGGCCGGCAAAGACGTCTACGTCGAAAAGCCAGTCAGCCACAACGTCAGTGAAGGACGACGCTTGGTGCAGGCTGCAAGGAAGTATCAGCGAGTCGTGCAGACTGGGACGCAGTCTCGTTCCAACCCCGGTATGCGTCAAGCGATGGAGTTCATCCACAAGGGAGGGATTGGCGAGATCAAAATTGCAAGAGGGCTCTGTTACAAACGCCGCAATGCGATCGGCCCCAAGGGAACCTACGACGTACCGGCCGGAGTCGATTACGATCTGTGGCTTGGCCCTGCCCAGTTCGCCCCGGTGACCCGCCCCCGTTTCCATTACGACTGGCATTGGCAATGGCCCTACGGAAACGGCGATCTGGGAAATCAGGGGATCCATCAGATGGATCTGTGCCGTTGGGCACTGCAGAAGCAACAGTTGAGCGACTGGGTGATGTCCTATGGCGGTCGCTGGGGGTACGAGGATGCGGGAGAGACCGCCAACACGCAGGTGGTGGTCCACGGTTACGGCGATCAGCAGTTGGTCTTCGAAGTCCGTGGACTGGAGACGCAGGATTACCGAGGCGCCAGCGTCGGGATCATCATTGAAGGCACCGGTGGGTATCTGGTGATGACTTCCTATTCGGCGGGGATTGCATTTGATCCCGAAGGTAAGGAGATCAAGCGGTTCGAGCAGGGTGGGGACGACTTCCATTACGACAACTTCATCAGCGCGGTCCAGTCTCGCGATTGGAAGTCGCTGCAGGCGGAGATTGAGGATGGGCATCTTTCGAGTGCCCTTTGCCATACCGCCAACATTTCGCTTCGGCTGGGTAAGACCGGCAACGTAGCGCAGTTGGAAGAATCGCTAAAGGAACTGGCTGGTCCTGAAAACTGCCAGGCGACTCTGGAGCGGACACTCAATCATGTCGCCGACAATCATGTCGATCTCGAATCGTTGGCGATTTCCGTTGGTCCCAAGTTGGTGATGGATCCAGCAGCAGAGGTTTTCCCCGGGAACGATGCAGCCAACGCCATGCTGACTCGTGACTACCGGGCTCCCTACGTCATTCCCAAGGAAGCCGATCTTTAGGAAGCTTCTCTCAAGCCATCGTTCGCAAGGACGATGGCTAAAGATGTCTGGATCGCTGGCCGGTGGGTGTTCGCACTGCAATCGAAGTAGCGATCGCGGTGCAACTGGCCAGCGTTTTTGTTAAGGTAGAAAAGGGCATGGCGATGTCTGTTCTACCCCCACCCTCCCCTTGGCTTTCCGTTCGCTAGCTTCTTCCTCTCAGCATCAGGTGCATTCCATGATCACAAGATATTCCCGTCGTTCCTGGTTGGTTGGTTCCTCGGCCGGTTTGGCTTTGTGTGCTACCGCGAAGGCGAAATCTGTCTGGGCGGCGGAGAAGCTTCGCGTGGCAGCGGTGGGTGTCAAGGGAATGGGGTGGTCTGATTTATCGAGTGTTGGATCGCATGCGGCGGTGCAGTTCGTCGGCTTTTGCGATATCGACACGCAGCGGTTCGATCAAGTCGACGAGAAGTTTCCGGGGGTGCCTCATTTCGCCGATTATCGCGAGATGATTGCCAAGCTTGGGGCGGGAGTCGATGCGGTGATTGTTTCTACTCCCGACCACATGCATGCGCCGATCGCGACTTTGGCGATGTCGCAAGGGAAGCATGTCTATTGCCAGAAGCCCCTGACTCACACCGTCTGGGAGGCACGGCAAATGCAACGACTGGCCAGGCAGCATCAGCTGACGACACAGATGGGCAATCAAATCCATTCTGCCAAGCCGTACCGCATGGGAGTGCGTTTGGTGCGTGACGGTTGGATCGGCAAAGTCAAGGAAGTCCATTCCTGGGTAGGGGTACAAGGTCGCCAGCACTGCAATCGCACCGACCGTCCAGCCAGTGCGCCGGTGCCTGCCAACGTTGCTTGGGATCTTTGGCTGGGGTGTGCACCCGAGCGGCCGTTTGCTCCGGATGTCTATCATCCGTTCAAGTGGAGGGATTGGCAGGCTTTTGGTTCGGGGGCGTTGGGCGACTTTGGATGCCACATCTTCGACCCGGTGTTTGGCGCTCTGAACCTAACGGCTCCCACCTCCATTGTGGCGGAACATGCAGGGACCAACGATGAAGTGTGGCCAGGGCCCGAAACGGTGCGTTACCTTTTCCCTGGAACCAAGCAGACGGCTGGCGATACGATTCAGGTGACTTGGTATGACGGGGGCCTGAAGCCATCGGCGGATCTTTTGGTAGTCGATGGAAAGAAAGTGCTTCCCGAAGACAAGAAGTTGCCTGGCGCGGGGTCGGTGTTCATCGGCGAGGAGGGGGTGATGGTCCTTCCGCATTATGCAGATCCCCAGCTGTATCCGATCGAAAAGTACGAAGGAAAGACGCTGCCTGATGTCCAGGGAACCAATCACTGGCACGACTGGGTCGACGCGGTGCTTGCAGGCAAGCAAACGACCGACGGATTCGATTACGCCGGGCCTTTGACTGAAGCGGTCCAGCTGGGCAATGTGGCCGCCTTGGTGCCAGGAACGCCTCTGCAGTGGGATTCCGCAGCGATGCAATTGACGGGTGCGAAGGACGTGGAGCGGCTGTTGACCAAGCAGTACCGAAAGGGATTTGAGGTGATTGCTGCCAAGTGATGCACGGGAGGCTGAGGGCAGTGGATGGAACTGCATGAGAGGGTCAGGATTTGTTGCGGGACCCACGGGAGGGCTTGCGTCCTTTGGTCCCGCGAGCCGTCTTGGGTTTGGCTGCAATTTCTTCTGGGTCGTACCACTCGCCCATTCGCTCCTTGAGCTGCAGATAGACGTCTCGCAACTCCGCCGCCCGTTCGAACGCGAGTTCTTCAGCTGCTTCCAGCATCTCCTTTTCGATCCGCTTGAGCAGTTCCGGAGTGATTCGTTCCTTGCTGCCCGTAGGGGTGATCGCTTCCTGGACTCGCTTGCGAAGGCGCGTGGCATCACGGATGTCGCTGTGGACTGCTTTGAAGACCGTTTTCGGGGTGATGCCGTGGAGGCGGTTGTATTCCTCCTGGATCTTCCTGCGGCGGCGGGTTTCATCGATCGCTGCCTGCATGGAGGGAGTCATGGTGTCGGCGTAGAGCAGCACTTTGGCATTGGCGTTTCGCGCGGCGCGCCCGATCGTCTGGATCAGCGATGTTTCACTTCGCAAGAACCCTTCTTTGTCGGCATCTAGAATGGCCACCAAAGAGACCTCGGGTAGGTCAAGCCCTTCGCGTAGCAGATTGACGCCGACCAGGACGTCGCACTTCCCTTCCCGAAGATCCTGAAGCAGTTCGACTCGTTCAAACGCATCCAGCTCGCTGTGCAGCCAGCGGCACTTGACATTCTGCTCCGAGAGGTAGTTGGCCAGATCTTCAGCCAGTCGCTTGGTGAGTGTCGTGACGAGTGTCCTTTCCTTCTGGGAGATCCGCTGCCGGATCTCCTGCAAAAGATGGCCCACCTGGCCTCGGGCAGGAAGGACTTCAACGATTGGATCGAGCAGGCCGGTGGGGCGAATCAATTGCTCAACCACCTCGCCACCGGTTTTATCCAGTTCGTACTCGGCGGGAGTTGCCGACACAAAGATTGTCTGAGGGCAGCGAGCTTCCCATTCCTCGAATTTCAAAGGGCGATTATCGAGCGCGCTGGGAAGTCGAAATCCATGCTCGACCAGCGTCGTCTTCCGGCTGCGATCCCCCGCATACATGGCGCGCACCTGCGGCACCGTGACGTGCGATTCATCGATGACCAGGAGGAAGTCGCCAGGGAAAAAGCTGTAGAGTGTATCGGGTGGGGCGCCGGGCGGTTTTCCTGAAAGGGGGCGCGAGTAATTCTCGATTCCGGGGCAATGGCCGGTCTGCTCCAGCATCGTCAGGTCGTAGCGAGTGCGCGTCGAAAGACGCTGTGCCTCCAGCAATTTCCCTTCGCTTTCGAATTTCGCCAGTTGCTCCTTCAGTTCCTTCCGAATCTCCGCCACCGCCGAATGGATTCGCTCTTCGGGAGTCACGAAGTGCTTGGCAGGGAAGATCGTCACCGTATCGACACCCTCCAGCCACTCGCCCGTCGTCGGATTGATGATGCCGATGCGTTCAATCACATCACCCCAGAATTCGATCCGATAGGCGAATTCTTCATAGCTTGGCCAGATTTCGATGGAGTCGCCCATGACGCGGAATCTTCCCCGCTCGAAGGCGATGTCGTTGCGCTCATACTGAACGGAGATCCAGGCTAGCAGCAGTTGGTCGCGATCGATCGTCTCCTGGCACTGAAGCGTGACCACCATTTTCACGTAGTCTTCTGGCGAACCGAGCCCGTAGATGCAGGAGACGCTGGCGACGATGATCACGTCGTCTCGCGAGGCGAGTGCGTGGGTGGCTGCCAGACGCAATCGGTCGATTTCGTCATTGATCGAGGCATCTTTTTCGATATAGATGTCGCGCTGCGGAATGTAGGCTTCGGGTTGGTAGTAATCGTAGTAACTGACGAAGTAGTGGACCGCATTGCGAGGAAAGAATTCCTTGAACTCCGAATAGAGTTGGGCGGCGAGGGTCTTGTTGTGGCTGAGGACCAAGGTGGGACGCTGCAGTTTCTGGATGACGTTGGCCATCGTGAAGGTTTTTCCCGACCCGGTGACCCCCATGAGCACCTGGTGGGACCGACCTGTCTGCAGTCCATGAACCAGTTGGTCGATCGCCTGTGGCTGGTCTCCGGAGGGGGCAAAGGGACTGGTCAGCTGAAATGGCCGCTCGGGTTGTCTATTCATCATCGATCCTTGATTGGCGGTTCGGTCGGCATGGCAACCGGCGCCACGTAGTCGCGCATCCCCCGCAGCCGTTCGGGGCCTACGCCGGGAACGTCATCCAGACGATCCACTTCCCGGATTTCCCCGTATTCCTTCCGCCATTGCTGCATTTGCTGCGCCATCGTAGGGCCGACTCCCGGCAGCAGTTCCAACTCCTTCGCGGGGGCCAGATTGACATCGATCCGAAATCGTGGCGGATGAAGAGGGACTGGCTGGCGGTCACTGGTGGAGGGAACGGCTAGCCAAAAGTAGGAGAAAACCCACCCAGCCGCCAGCAAACCGCTCCATGCAGTCAGGCGAGTCCATACGATCGATCGTTGCTGGAGATCCATTCCACCACCCTGGTTTGTTGTCGCGAAGCTGTTTAGCCCATCTGGGAGTTACGCGATGCAACCCAAAAGGAACCATTGCTTGCTACGCTATTGTAGGCGGTTCCCAAGTCAGCGGGCCAGGACCAGCCCACTGGCATGGGCGATGGGGACAGTTCTTTTGCAGGAGTTTTCCTACGTATGGATAGTGCATCGAAAGAGCCTCGATCGCAGGCAGTCGATCCCAGGTTGGAGGAAGATCTGAGGATGTTGGTGCGGTTGGCGATTCGGGAGGACCTGGACCGAGGGATGGATTTGACAACGGTCGCGCTGGTGCCTGCAGAGCATCGCGGCAGGGCTCGGCTTGTCGCACGACAACCTGGGGTTGCGTGTGGGATCGATCTGATCGCCATCATCCTCGATGAGTGCGATGCGAAGATCTCGGTAACGCCTCATCGATACGATGGCGACCGATTCCAGGCTGGCGATTGTCTTGCCGTTCTCTCGGGAGATGCGAGGGATCTTTTGACATGCGAGCGGACGGTGCTGAACTTCCTTGGGCCGCTCTGTGGAATCGCTTCATTGGCAGATCGCTTCCAGCAGAAAATCGCTCACACTTCCGCTCGCCTACTGGACACTAGAAAAACGACACCCGGCTGGCGAAGGCTGGAAAAGTATGCGGTGCGGTGCGGAGGTGCTTGGAACCACCGCATGGGGCTTTTTGATGCCGTCTTGATCAAAGACAATCATCTGGCAAGTCGCGCCAGCAAGACGGGGGAGCTTTTGGATCCGGCGCAGGCTGTTGAGGAAGCGAGGCGTTTTCTTGATCAGTCGCAACCCGCCCAGACGCGGCAGGCGATTTGGATTGAGATTGAGATCGATTCCCTGGAGCAGCTCCCTTCGGCACTGCAGGCGCGGCCCGACTACGTGCTGCTGGACAACATGAACACCGACCAGTTGCGTCAAGCGGTTTTGGTTCGAAACCGTCTGGCTCCCCAGGTGCTGCTGGAAGCGTCGGGTGGGGTCCGGTTGGAGACTGTCGCGGCGATTGCGGAGACGGGGGTCGACCGGATCAGCGTCGGTGCTTTAACCCATTCGGCCATCAACCTCGATATCGGTCTGGATTGGACGTGGGAGGCAGGCGAGTAAGCTGGATCGAGGGTGTCAGGGGGCAGCGGTTTCCATACCGGGAATCGATCGGCGGATTTGAGGGTTGTCGATCGTTCCGTCGACGACCAGATGCAGCAGCGATGCGCTTTCGTTGTGGGTAACCAGTGGGCCAAGCACCATCCCCAGCGGGCCTCTTCCCCCCACATACGCGTCGAGATCCAGATGGAGATCCCGCCGAAGCGAAGTCGACCCCTTGCCGCTCAGTCGGATCACGTCGCCGTCCAGGCTTAAGTGATCGATCTCAATTCGGTCGCCGTCGACGCGAAAGAGAACGTCGGACGTTTCGAAAGCTCCTTCGTCGGGCATCTTGAGACTCAAGGTTCTGAACATTTTGGCCATCACCGGCAGCTCGTACAGCGATGCTTCCCTCAAATGGAATGAACCTTGCCCCGAGAAGGTTTCTGGGTGATTGAGCACTCCCTGAAGTTCCAGTCTGGCCGTTGCCCTGCCAGAGGCTTCCCCTCCGCTTACTCCCGCATCGCGCAGGAGCATGGCGTACTCCGAATCGGTCAAATAAGCTTTCCCAGCGACACGGCCCGTCTGCCAGTGAAGCACGCCGAAGGCATGGATGTGGCCTCCTAGGGCATTGGCGGTGAGATCACCGGTCTGAACCGGCAGAAAGAGATCCTGTCGGCCCATGGGGTCGGCCGTCACCGCCGGCCAGTTTTGCAGCATCCCGATCGGACTGGGTAGGTTGGGTGATACGGGGACCCCAAGCCAATACTCCTGATGCGGGGTGGGAGGGGAATTCGCCAATTGGCTGAGGTTGTTTTGAGCCAGGATGTTGGGATCGGGTGCAAGGCTGTTGGGTTGCTGGGCCAGCAATTCGGCTGAGGCAGGTTGGACCGATGCAAAGAATGTTCCTGGCCGCACCAGGGGTTGTAGTTTCTTCTGGACTGCCGCCGCATCGCGACCGAACCAAAGCCGATGGCCTTCCACTGCGAAGTCGCCTCGCAGATTGGTTACAGGGACGCCGCGGACCGCAAGGGAATCGATCTGCAAGTTTCCCATCGCGAGAGGGCCATCGGATGTCATATGACCTTGAAGGGCGACTGAGCCGCGGATGGCCGATGCACTCTGACCGCCGCGCATCCGACCATCTTCGATATCGAGGTGGAGGTCCCAAGCTTCTGCGATGGGAGTTCGGTCATCGATCCGGGTGCGGAACTGCGTCCAGCCATCGACGCTCAAAGGGCCTTGGAGATCGATCGCTTGCATCGGCGATCGCAGGGCGGCGGGGAGTGCCGCAGTGAACGATGGTTCGACGACAACCCGCGTCGATGGCAGCCATTGCAGAAGCGCCGTCCATGTGCCGTCGGGCATCGCGCGGCACGACCCTTCGGTCTTGACCAAACTGGTTTCGTGATACCCTTTCATCTGAAGGATATCGAGGCTGCCTGGGCGATAGAGCAGATGGCAGGAAACATCATGGAGAAGATAGGGTAACGCCAGAGGTCGTAGGGTGACGCGGTGCCCCGACCCGGCGCGGTCCATCCCTGTTTCACGGATCTCTACCTCCATGCCCAATGGTTCTCCAGGTTGCTGCAGCGATAGCTTCACCTGGACCGAATCCAGCGTACCACTGGGCTGAACCTGCTCCCAAAGGTCTCGGACGGAATCCGGCAACGCCCGCTGCAGTTCTTCTTCCAGTGGCAGATCCGATGCGTCGAACTGGAGTTGGAGTTCGTCCAGGCGTTGACTGGAGAGAATGCAGCGGCCTTGAGCGACGATGCGGGCGCTATCATTTCGACCCTGCAGATCTTTGAGGATCAGGACTTCGTTGTCGACAATCACTTGGCCCTGAATGTCAAAGACTGGATATTGAAATCGATCGTACCGAATTGCACCATCAAAGCACTGCAGTTCAATCCACTTGCTCAGTCGATCCGGCGCCTCAGGTCCTCGTCGAAACCTAGCACCCTTTAGGTGGACGCGGCCCTGTGGGTGCAGTGAACGGACGAAGGATTCTAGACGGGTTGCCGGTTGGCCTCTTGGGGTCAATGCGGCCAGAAGAGGTGGCGTGATGGGGACCGCCGCTTCCGACCGCAACTCTAGATCGATCCACCATTTCGGTTCGGCTTTCTGCATCTGGATCGATCCGGTCAGTTGCTGTCCATTTGCCGAGGCAGTCAGATGGGGAGCGATGACCACGCCATCTCGGTAATGAAAAAGACCGGCCAGTTGTTCCACGGCATAGGGAAAAACGTCGGCCATCATGGCCCCTTCGTTCAGCTGCACCCAGGCCTCAGGGTGCCACTGTTGGCCATCGAAGGAAGCATCCCCCTTGGCGTCGATCCACCCGGTCAGCTGCAAACGCTGAAGTGTGTCCTGCACTTTGGCAGGCAAGGCGGTAGCGAGGTTGGAATCGATTCGGAGTCTTTTCAGGTTCCAGCGCGCATGGAGTGGGGCATTCGATTGCCAGCCCTTGCGATCGAGATCGAGTTCCAAAGAAGTTTCGCCAAAGCGAGCCTGCAGGGATCGGAGTTGCGCTAGTGTTGGGGTCAGATGGAATTGGCCTTGAATCGATTCGAAGGTTCCCTTCAGCAGGGGATCGCGATAGCGACCTTGTTCGACAGTGCCCTGCGCCAGAAAGTCCTCCACCCTGCCCTGCTCCATCACCAGTTGCATCGTTCCGTCGGCAATCGCCTCGAAAGCATGCAGCCTTTCCCATGCGGCATCGGGAAACTCCGGGGCGGTCTGCCACAGTTTCTTGGTGATCGTCAGTCGTTGCCATTGGCTGGAGAGTTCCAGGCGCTGACTGGTGGGGTTCCAGAGAGCATCACCCGACAACGATTCGGCCAGTCCGCCTCCCGACGCAAAACGGATTCGCAACGCCGCTCGCGATGGCTCGGCACTTTCGATCGGTAGCTCTGGGGATGACCATGCTTCCAGTTCGACGTCATGAGCGACCATCAGTTCGCTTTGCCTTGGGCTGGATCCACCTAACCTGAGGCTCCCCCGTCGAACCTTGATTTTCGGAATCGCTGTGCGACTCGATCTGGCCTGCATCAAGCCATGGAGACTCCACTGCCCCGGAGCGCCCCAAGGAAATAGCCAAAGGTCGGCTCCGTCGATGTCGACGGACGAGATGGGCAGAGTTTTGGAGCGAAGGATTTGGTCGATGTCCCAGCTACCCGCCACACAAAGGCGATGGATCCGCAGTACCTCGCGATCCCCTTGATGGCTGGGAAGTCGCAGCACCAAGTCGCGAAGAACCAAAGACCTACCCTGTTCGATCGTCGCATGCCCAAGCGAGATTCGGTAGTGCGGAAATTGCGCTGCTAGTTGGAGTGCCACTTCCCGTCGAAGGAAACGATCGACCCGTCCGTGGCCCCAAAGGTAAAGCGTGAAAAGCCCGCACGCCAAAGCGGCCATCGCTAGAATTCTCACCATCCAACCAGACCGTCGTCGGGTTGAGGTGGGCAATTCAAGTTGTCGCCTGGCGTCCATGCTGGCTGTTGATCCTATGCCGATTCCATCAAGCCGCCGCATTCCAAATTCTGGATGCGAAGATGGATAGTTTTCTTGGGTAAGCCATCCTTGGCCTCACCGCTGGCTTTGGGAGTTCTTCAAGTCCTCTTTGGTGATTGCCCGCGTTCGGACGAAAAGCGTTTCGATCAAAAACCCCAAAGCGATCCCTGCAAGGACACAGACCGCAAGCACGGCCGGTTGTCGATACCGGACCGATCCAACAAATATGGCGTGGATCGCTGCGAAGTAGGCGATTGGCAACGCGTAGATCCAAAGTCGATGCACTCGAACAAGCGGCAGTGTCAATCCGATGGTAGCCAATCCGACGATCCCCACGTAGCCAATCGCTTCACTCCAGCGGATGAAGCGATTGCCCAACTGAGGAGCCTGGGGCAAGGGGGACCACGTCCGCTGTAACTTTAGCAAAGCCAACCGAAGGAAGTCACCCCGATTTGCCCACGCCCAACGAAACGACTCATCCCGCATGCGGCGATCGAGTCGGTATTCGAAGGAGCCGACTGGTTTGCTAGCACTTCGCGAGTCTTCCGCTCGCTGAAGTGCTGCAAACTGGTCGACGAAGTTCATGTTTTCGTCGCTGCCACCGGTGGCTTTGGCATGCAGTCCGTCGTAAAGGCTGGCGCCGACCTGTAGCGTGGTGAGGACGAATCGGTCCGAAACGGTGTAGTTTCGGTACCACCAGGGTGCCAGAGTCATGGCCATGGAGAGGCCCATCATTGCCAGGCCGGAGGCGAGTGAAGTTAGGTTGGCCATCCGGCGATACGGTCGGCACATGGTCAGCAGCACGAGCGACAAGGCCACGGCGATCGGCCAGAGGATCCAACTGGGCCTAGCCAGGGTTGCCAGGCCGGTCAGGAGACCTGCCCAGCACCATCGATCCCAGCGATGGTGATCGATGGCCAGGCAAAGTTGGTAGAGGCCCGCGATCATCAGGGGGCAAAACGCTGCCTCGCTCAGCACGAACACGCTCATTCCGATCGCCCCTGGATAGCAAGCCGCCAGGATAGCGGCAGACCTAGCGGCCAGTGCATTGCACCATCGTAGGGTGGCCTGATAGATCAGTGCGACCGCGATGGTGCCCAACAGGCAGCCCAGGAAACGAGCTGCGAGGACTGCGCGTCCAGGGTTGGCGATGGTGGTGAAAGGGGCAAGAAGCAGGGGATAAAGCGGGGTTCGAAAGATGCGAGCGTTCTCCGAACCGTACTGATAAGGCTTTCCATCCGCGATCGACTCGGCAAGGGTCCAGTAGCTAACGCTGTCTCCAAAGCGAAAGAGCTGGTCTCCCGCCTGCTGGTGCCAGTAGATCGCAGCGGCACAGCGCAGCGTCATCGCGAGCGCGAGAATCGCCAGCAGCCAGCCCAAGCCTCCTGCCTTGGTAGAAGGCCGCTTCGATCTGTCCATCCAGTCATCTCCCTTTCGCGAGGATTTCCTTCGGAAGCAGCCCTCGGGTGGTGGATGTCCACGTACTGGGTGTAGAATTCGTCCTACTTTGCGCGCTTGGCCTCGCTCAGACTTCTATTCGTTGTTTTCGTTTCCTGGTTCGTTGGCCCATCCGTCGATTGGATTGGCCCACCTAGCCGCTTGCTGGATGCCTTTTTGGCCATGTCCTTGGCTAAACTCCATTTTGGTTTCCCGAACTACTGGATCGTTCAAACAAGACGTATCGTAGACATAGTAGACGCTGTTTTTCCAGTCCTGAAAACCTGGATAATTTGGATTGGCACACGGAATGGGGACACGTAGGTCGTGGCCGAAAGCAGACCCACCATCTACCCACCCCCGGAGGGGATTTCGCTGTCGCATGGGTTTCGGAGCTAGGCGCAATCAGTCGGTTCGGTGGGAGTCGTCGTCGAGGAATCGTT
>JBJSWM010000010.1:0-26399 GCA_046085865.1 Pirellulaceae bacterium | reverse complement strand
GATGCGATTTTCCAGTACGCGGACGGATCCCCCGATCGCTCGCGCTACGAAGATTACTCCCCGCTGCTGCGGGACATCCTGAGTCGCGGCCTTCGCGAATCGCGGACGAAGATGGCCGGTTCGGCCAATTCGGCCTGACCTCAAGTCTCGCTCAGGGTCCACTTCGAATCTAGCTTGCCCCGTCGGTTGCAGGATCGGGGCAAGCCAACCTGAATCGATTTTTCAGTCGCTCTGCATCGTCAGGTCCCGGTCTCTACAAGCCATCGCCGACGGTGGATGGAGTTGTTCAGCGGGGTAGGCAACGGGAACCCGGCTCTTCGGTCATCCATCAAGGCGATCGCTTATTCGCCCCACTGAGATCGTGCGACGGCTCGAAAGTCCTGCGAGGCAACGGCGTCGCAGGAGGTTTTCGATGAATCTCTTTGAGCGATTCCTACTTGTCGGCAACCACCAGGAAGCGATAGCTGGTGGTCTGCTCAAACTTCTCCCCAGGCTTCAGAATGCTGTTGGGAAAGGAAGGCTGGTTGGGAGCATCTGGGAAATTCTGCGTCTCCAGGCAGAAGGCTTCATGAAGCTTGAAGCCTCCATTGCTGTCACTGCCGTTGAGGAAGTTCCCGGTGTATAGCTGGACGCCAGGTTGGGTGGTCTGGATCTCCATCCCGCGACCCGACTTCGGATCGACCACCATGCCACACGACCGGAGAGTTCCGGGCTGGCCGTCGACGGCAAAGCAATGGTCGTATCCGTTGGTGGCAGTCAGCTGGGCGATCCGTTGGCCGATGGGAGTCGCGGTACGGAAGTCCAGCGGTGTACCGGCAACATCGGCCAGGGCTCCCGTGGGGATCATCGTTTCATCGATCGCCAGATACTTGGAGCATTGAAGTTGAAGTTGGTGGTTGTGGATCACACCACCTTGCCAGCCACCCAGATTGAAGTAGGCGTGATTGGTCAGATTGATGGGGGTGGCTTTGTCGGTGGTGGCTGTGAAGCGAATGGTCAACTTGGCTTCGTTATCCCAGAGGTAGTCTGCCTGCACCGACAGGTTGCCAGGATACCCTTCCTGCCCGTCAGGGCTCAGCAACGAGAAGCGGAGCCCGACGTAATTGTCTCCGCGCAGTTCTTCGGTTTTCCATACCAGCTTATCAAAGCCGACTTCACCGCCGTGCAGATGATTGGGTCCGTTGTTCTGAGCCAGCGAGTAGGTGGTGCCATCAAGCGAGAACTTGCCCTTGGCAATGCGATTGCAGAATCGACCGACGGTGGCTCCGAAATAAGGGTGACGTTCCAGGTAGCCATCCAGTTTCGGGAATCCTAGCGTCACATTGGTGCGGTTGCCCTGCCGGTCTGGTACTTCGATGCTGACGATCAAAGCGCCGTAGTCGGTCATCTTGAGGAGATCGCCTCGGCTGTTGGTCAGCGTCCAAAGAGAAACGGCGGTGCCGTCAGGAAGGGTTCCGAAGGGAGCTTTGGTGATGTTCATGGATGGACTGGTGTCTTGGTTGAGGTTGGGATGAATCGGCTGGGTGGCCGGCGATCGATCGACAAAAAGGGTGCATGCGGCGATGCCGGTTGCCAGCATCGCCCTTCGATTCCAAAACGAGGTCGTTGGGGCGCCCGCTGGGGATGGTGTCGAAGGGGAGTTGTTGGGTCGGCTGGGGGTCGATCGGGGGTGCATGGTCAGTCTCGTTGGCGTGGAAGAGGTGCGTTGGCCGGTGGCGTCGATGCGACCTCTTGGGCGACAGGGTCTTGAAACCCTTTTCCCCAAGGGCCTGCGATGCCTTTGATTCTAAAGGAACGCTGCAGTCGGTGGGAAGCTACCGGGCGGGTTACCGGGTTGGCCGCCGGAATTGAGTTTCCCGTTTTGGGGGTGGAGGGCAACCCTGTTCCCGACCCCACTGAAGCCTCTCCTCGTCGGTTGCGTAATAGGTGAGCCAGGTTTCGTCATCGTCGTCTTCGACGCACCGCCATCGCAGGGAGCGATCGGGGAGATCGCATTTCTTTTCGACCGATGGCAGGATGTCGCGAACGATCAGGGTGTAAAGTTGCCGGTCGTTCAGATGGTCTGCCCATTCCAACTCAATCCCCTCGGTTGCCAGGATGGAGATCAATCGATCGAGCAGCGAGCAGATCTGCGAGTCCTCCAGCCACTGGGGGTTGGGGGGGTTCAGGGGAGGTTCAAACCATTGGGAAATCGGGATCGCAGGAGCCCGTTCCCATGCCAACATCGACTGCAGGTATTCGTTCTCGGTCGATACAGGCCATCGATCCATCGGCACCACCCAGATCGATTCGTCCAGGTAGGGATCGGCCTGTTCCCATAGTTGGGCGTTCAAAAGCAGCAGTTCGACCGCATTGTCTGCTTGGTCAGGGGACGGTGGGGGCGTCATGGGGAGAGCGGGGGTTGGCCTTACAGGTGGATAAAAAGGATGCAAACCGTTGGGATCCAGTCTATTTCGGGCTGTTGAATTGCCAGCTTTTTGGTTCGGGCGATGCCGTTTTTCTGCGAAAAGAAGAGTCGTCCGTCCCTCCAAATGGAACATTCGGCAGGAGATGCACCCGTGGATGGGCCGTATCGATCTTCATTCGAATCCCCAGTCGGCAGCGGGGTAGCAAAATCGGTGTTCGGGGGACGAACCAAGCCCGAACGCGTCCGAGTTTGCTGTAAAGAATCGAAGCGAATGAGAGTGGTGTCCGCTAAGCGAAAGCCAAGTGGCCAGGCCATCAGGCCGGCCTAGATGTTCACTTGCAGCCGCTGGCGTTTTTGCGTTCGAGATCAGCGATTTTTTCGATGCGCCGCGCGTGTCGTCCCCCGTCGAATTCGGTGGCCAGCCAGACGCGGATCAGGTCGCCCACGGGACGGTCGCCAATCAGATCTCCTGGCAGGCAGAGCACATTGACGTCGTTATGACGCCGGCAGGTTTCCGCCATGATTTCATCGGAGCAGGTGGCGGCGCGCACGTGAGGGAATTTATTGGCGGCGATCGCCATGCCGATGCCGGTCCCACAGATCAAAATGCCTCGTTCCACCTTCCCTTCCGACACACGCTTGGAAACCTCAGCGGCAAAGTCAGGGTAGTCGACGGCCTGATCACCATGCGTTCCGCAATCCTCCACCTCGTGGCCGTCCGAGGTGAGGTGTTGCACCAGTTTGTGTTTGATCTGGATACCGCGGTGGTCGCTACCGATTGCGATGCGCATGGGCTATGGATCCTGGTTGAAAATGTCGGATCACTGGTTGAGATTTCCAGCGTCGTTCGGGGGATCGAGCGATGGGGGGCAGAGACGACCAAGCTGTTCGACCCAGTAAGTCAAATAGTGCTGCATCTGGCGAGCGCACTGCTGGTAGGTGGCCAGCGAACCGCCGAAAGGATCCGACACCTCCCCTTGTCCGTGGGACAAAAGGTCGATCTTGTCGGCCAGATGGGGCCATCGGTTGAGCAGTGCGTTGCGGTGGCCTTCGGTCATCACCAGGATCAGATCCGCTGACTCCACCAGCGATGCCGTGACAGGCTGGCTGCGATGGCTTTGGAGATCCAGTCCCAATTCCTCCATCGCGTGGATCGCCTGAGCCGACGCTGGCTCACCAGGTGCTGCTGCAAGTCCGGCGGAAGCAATCTCCAGTGAACCACTCCCGTGGACCGTGCACTGATCTTCCCAGCCCTTGCGAAGCAGGCAGGAGGCCATCGGAGATCGGCAGGTATTCCCGGTACAGACGAGCAGCACCCGCATCCCCAGCAACTCCCGAAATTGTTCCTGCTGTCGACAATCCGCTTCCAGTCGAATCCCACCTGCCTCCAGGAACGCCGTTGAAAAACGAGCGACTTGAGGGACATGCGTATCGACAATTCCAATCGTATCCGATGCAGGCCGATCTGGGCTATCCATTCCAGAGTTGTCCCCACCCAGCTTGCTGCCATCGCGGATGACCGAGCCGATCAAAGGCCCGCTGAGCAGCGACAAAATCCGCTCGATCGAGGGGTGGTTTGGGTAGCCCAGGATCAGCCGATGATGGGGTTGCAGCAGCGCCTGATGGGTGGCCTGTGGAAGCTGGTAAACCAGCGAGTCCTGATGGCCGGGCTGGGCAGAAAATAGCCAGGGTCCGGGCCAGGCGCGATGCAACAGGGGAGTCAGCCAGGGCGGTGCGTCGGGGAGGTAATCGGAGGCTTCCTGAACCGATCGCGGGAGGATAACAAGCGAACTAGGGACGGTTGCCAGGGCGGTGACAGCATCACTTCTCAGGCCGCTGGCAGCCATTAAATAGCCGTCGCGCGAAGGGAGTCTCACCCAACGTCCTTCCACCAGCGCCTGCACGGCCAAATGGACCAGATCCCTCTGATCTTCGGCGGTTTCCCAGTCGAAAGAGTGCACCATGGAAATCGGCAGGAAAGAGGAAGTCGACAAGAGAATTAGGCAACGCTCATTTTATCCAAAGCGGCGGCGATGGCGATTCCTTTTCGCGGAAGGATCTCAGGTAAGATAAGCTGCCTGGCGGCTTGGGGTAGCTTTTCTTTTGGCGGCGGACCGGGGTGGGGGAGATTGGGCAAGCGGAGCATGAAGGTCGGACAGGAGGACGTTTCCAGGGAGTTTGCGGAGACTGGCCGAGGTCAGCCTTTGGGGCGTCGCGCCTTTGTGGGGTGCCTGGGGCTGACGGTGATTGGGCAGGCCCTCGGTTGCGCTCCGCCAGCTGCCGATCCCAAGCTGCAGGTCCGGGGAGCGGTCACGTACGGGCGGCGAGGCATCAGCGATGGCCGCTTTCTGAAGCCACGAGGGATTGCGATCGATGCCGAGGATCGCATCTACATCGTCGACATGACGGGCCGAATCCAGCTCTTTTCTTCGGAGGGAGAGCATCAGCGGACTTGGAATACCCCAAGCATTGAGCAGGGCAAACCAACCGGTATTTCGGTCGGATCGGATGGCATGGTGATGGTGGCCGACACGCACTACTTTCGGGTTCTGTTTTACTCGCCGGAGGGGAAGCTGGAGGAATCGCGAACGATCGGCGGAACCCTGGGCAAGGGTCCAGGCCAGTTTGGCTTTGTGACCGATGTGCTGGAGGATTCTGCGGGGCACCTGCTGGTCAGCAATTATGGCGACACCGATCGCGTCCAGAAATTCGACCGCAAGGGGAAGTGGGTTGGGGAATTTGGACTTCACGGCGAAGGACCGCTGGAGTTCAGTCGACCCCAATCGATGGCGATCGATCGCCAAGGAAGGCTGTGGGTCAGCGACGCTTGCAACCATCGACTGCAGGTGATCGATTTCCGTGGTGATCGGCCACAGTTGCTTGCGACGCATGGGTCGGTAGGTGATGGGGCCGGTCAGTTTCGTTATCCGTACGGGCTTTTCGCCGAAGGGGATCGGATGCTGGTGGTGGAGTATGGAAACCACCGCGTTCAGGCGATCGATTTGGAGGGGCGAAGCTTGGGATTCTTCGGCGGTCCGGGCGATCAGCTGGGGCAGCTCAACCAGCCCTGGTCGATGGTGGTCGATCAGAAAGGACGCTGGCACATCCTCGATTCGCTCAATCATCGCGTCCAGCGATGGCCATCCCCGGTCTAGTCTTCAAGCTATCGAAATCGGATCGAGCGTTCGCGAATCGACTTGGCAGCCTAGACGATTTTTTCGTAGGCACTCCAACCAGTTTCCAGCTGGACCAGGGTCGATCTTGCTCTATCGAAGGAAACCTTCTCGCGATGCAGCGACTTGAAGAGAGGCGGGCGCGATCGATCAAGATCGATCGATGGTGTGGCGTCGTCTGGGGCCATGGAGGACCCAGCCAATGGGAGTGTAACGCACCAAAAGCTGGTAGCTGAGCAGGCAGAGGGCAGTGGTGGCAAAGAAGACGATCAGAAACTTCCAGGGCGATGCGAGGTTCCAGGGCCTGACCCAAGCCTGAAGAGCGATCATCAGGGGAAGGTGCGCTAAATACAGCCAGTAGGCGGAGTCAGAAAGATACCGAATCCATCGGCTCTCTCCCCGAATGAACTGCCGCGCGGCGCCGACGCAGGCAGCTGACATCCACCATGCGTAGGTCACCTGCACGATTCCACCGATCCACGGCCGCTGGACGGTCGCCAGCCCCAGTGGGAAGAGCAGGCCAAGGGAAAGCAGGGCGTAAAGCCACCAAGGTTGACCGAAGGGTCGCGCGTGGGCTTCTGCTTGGTAGTACCAAACGCCTGCAAAGAAAAAGATCGCGTAATACGTCAGCAGATGCGGTTGGGGGATCCAGCCCATCGAAGTGTCAGGGCCGAAGGTGGGTGAAAAGACCCCCATGAAACATTGAGGTACCAGCGTCAGGGGAATCAGCCATAGCCAGCAGCGAGGGGTGGTGATCCAGCGGCTGGCTTGGGGTGAAAGCGACTGGTTGGGAAGCCACGGAGTGGCCAAGGCGAAGAGGGGAACCAGCCAGCAGAGAAACCAGAGGAACCACAGGTAGGTGAAGGTGGGGGAGAGCAGCAAGTGGGTTTGCCCGCGATTCCAGCGGGGGTTGGTCAGCCACTGCTGGTAGCGACTGCGGGCCTGCGCTAACCAGCCCGTCTCTTCCTGCTTTTTTGGAGCTGGCTCAGCATCCAGCTGCTTCAGGATCGTGCGGCACTGATCGCGGCCTTGTTCGATCGTCTCCCAAGGTTCCAGCGGCAGTCCAAGAATCCCGACGATGAAACGCGTCCCTGGTTCATCGGCCAACCCACTGTTCCAAGGCCAGTCGCCGTTGCTGGCTTTCGCGCGCGGGTCGGCACCGGCATCGATCAATTGCTGAAGAATCCCAGATCGCCCCAGAAAGACCGCTCCATGTATCGCCTGATAACCGCTTTCGTCAAGCGCATCGATCTTTGCGCCGGCTTGGATCAATCGAGCCACCGCGTCGTCCCATCCGGCCATGGCCGCCCAGTGGATCGGGGAGATTTTCGCCCGCGAATCTTTCTCATCCGGGCTGACACCTTGTTCCAGCAGCTGGTTCAGTTCATCGATATCCTTCTTGAGAATCGCCTGGATCAGATCGGTGGAACCGGTCGCTTCCGCTGGCTGCGCGGTCTTGCTGCCAAGTGCCTGGGGTGGTGGACTCGCCGGTCGGTTGACTCGTTGCGATATCCAGCCCATTGCGGGAGCCAGGGTGAGCAGTCCCAGGAGGCATGGAAGAAGGACTCGCAAGGCGCGCTGCTGGATCAGAGCGGGCAGTCCGCGACTGACCCAGAGCATCATCGTGAAGTAGCCACTGATCCAGAAGAACAGCGGCATTCGAAAACCATGAATGGCGGAGTAGAGCATCGTCCAGCCGATCGATCGCTGGGTGTCTTCGACAATCCATGGAAAAGCCCCGAAGGACAAGGCCCCATGCAGCACCAGGCCCAGCAGCATGGCGGCGGCGCGCAGTGCATCCAGGTCGTGGCGTCGCGAAGGGGGTTGTCGATGGATGGGGATCGATGGATCGGACATGCTGGATTCTTCTCTCACCTGAAAAGTTGATTTTCTGTTTTTCGATAGCATCCCCCCAGAGCGATCGTCTGTTGGCTTGCTTTCGGAAGGCCTAGCCACGGATCGATCGGGCGCGGGGGCCGATGGAGATGTCCGTCGGACATGGGGGAGGAGTGACAGGGACTTGGGAACTTCAGTTAAAACGATCGAAGAGTTTTTTCCTGACCGCCACACTTCGATTTCGGCCGATATGCCATCGTGTTGGTTTCTCCTGGCCGTCTTTTTTGGTTTCCCTGGGCCAAGCCACTCGGAGTGGTGGGGAGTTGGAGAAACAGCCGAAACAGTGGAAGATCGGAAGACCTAGCTGTTGAAAGTCATCAAGGAGCATTCTGGTGGTATCGAACGACTCGCAGAAGGGGGGGTTACCACTGGGCTTAGGATCGCTGGTGGCGTTGGTGATCGCCAACATGATCGGCTCGGGACTCTACACCTCCAGCTGCTACGCACTGCCATCGCTGGGCACGGCCAGTCGCGTTTTATGGGTATGGGGCCTGGGCGGTGTGATGGCGCTGTGCGGGGCGGTGGCCTATGGAGCGTTGGCCAGGCGACTGCCTGAGTCAGGCGGCGAGTATCTTTACCTGTCGCGTCTGATCCATCCTTCGATTGGATTCCTGGCAGGCTGGATTTCTCTGGTCGCAGGGTTCACGGTTCCGATCGCAGCGGCGGCATTGGTGGTGGGGACATACCTTGCGGCCGCCGGTTGGGGCGTTTCCTTCTGGGGGGCGAGTTCAGCAGGAGTCGCCAGTGCCAACCTTGCCAGTGCCTGGATCGCCAGCGGTCTGATCTTCCTGTCGGCGCTTCTGCACGGCATCCATTTCCAGGCGGGCGCCTGGGTGCAGAATGGAGTGGTGATTGCCAAGTTGATTGGCCTAGTTGCGTTCCTTGTCGTGGCGGTAATCAGTGGTCCGGTGGGCGGATGGAGCGATGGGAGGATGGCGGTCGATCCGCTGGCGGACGCTTCGGGGATGGAGTTAGGCTGGGCGATGTTGGGATCGTTGGTATGGATCTCGCTTTCTTACACCGGGTTCAATGCATCGATCTATCTGGCGGGGGAGCTGGCCCCTGGGGACAAACGGGTGACCCGTTCGATGTGGATCGCTGCGCTGGTGGTTGCCACGCTCTATCTGTCGCTCAATGCCGTCTTCCTCTATTCGATTCCTGCAGCGCAAGTGGCGGGCAATGAGTCGTTTGTGGCCGATGCGGCGTCTGCGATCGGAGGAGGCTGGCTGGCGGAGATCGTTCGATGGACGATCGTGCTATCGTCCGTCACCAGCGTGCTGGCGATGTTGATGGCCGGACCGCGCGTTTACCAGCAGATGGCGCGGGATGGGGTGCTGCCCCGTCTGCTGGAGGGCCGTGGCGGGATTCCCAGGGAGGCGATTTGGATTCAGGCGGGCCTGAGCATTGCGGTGGTTTGGGCGAGTTCCTTGAGGACGATGATCGGCTACCTGGGGCTGACGCTGTCAACCTGTGGGGCGCTGGCGATCGCGTCGCTGTTTTGGATCGGTCGGCGTTACCCGCAATCCCCTCGGCTCACCTGGTGGGAATCGCTCGCAGCGATCGTCTATTTGGTCTTCAGCGCTTTGATCTTGCTGGCTGGGATGCAGAGCAAACCGATGGAGTTCCGAGCCTGCGTGGCGACCTTTGCTGCGGGTGGGATCGCCTATCTACTAGTTCGTCGGGGCAGTCGTACTCGTACTTAGAGCAACGGTTATGCTACTCGCACGAAGGGTGATGGCAGAACTGACTTTCGATCGAATACTTTGTGTTCGCTTACCGCATCGCGAACGCATGGTCCGGTGCCCATCGACCGGCTCGCGACCCAAGGCTGCCCTCTGCTCAATTCATTCCCTTGAACATCGCTGAAGGGAACGGGAGGCAAAGCCTCAATGGCAGGAATTGATTCCTCGAAACGGCTCGAGTCGATGCTCACTCGGTTGATCCAGCGATCCGAGCCCTATCCGAGGGCTCCATCGCGTACGAGTACGATGACGAGTAGCGCGATGCTGAGTACGAGACCAACTGCCGCGCAGAATCGTGACGAACAAACGGATGCAACAGAACCGGCGATCGGGTCGATTTTGAAATTCAAGCGGCTCGAGCCGGCATGCGGATGCGCGTCGTTCACCTGCGTTCTTCGCCGAGGGAGTCCTTGTAGAGTTTGCGGCCTAGCAGCGGGTGGAAGTTGGTCCAGGGGCTGTCGGCGTTTCGGTCGGCAGAGATCGCTTCCATCGCTGCCTGCAGTTTGGCATCCAGATCATCCAGATGATGCAGCAGGATCGCTTCCATCGTCATGGGAACCTTGGGGCTGCCATGTTCCAGCTGCCCATGGTGGCTGACCACCATGTGCTGAAGACGCCAGCGTAGCGGGTCGGGAAAAACCTCCCCGGAACTCTTCTCCAGGTCGGCGATGCGGCGATCGACCATTTGAACGCCCTGGACCAAGTGGCCTAGAAGCTGTCCTGGGTCGGAGTAGGTCAGCTCCCCGTCAAATGCCAGTTCTTCCAGTTTGCCGATATCGTGCAGGAAGACCCCAGCCAAGAGAAGGCTGCGATCGATTCTTGGATACAGCTTGCTGGCGGCATCCGCCAGGCGGATCAACTGGAGGACATGGTCCAGCAGTCCACCGGCGTGGGAGTGATGCGCTTTGATCCCAGCGGGTGCCCGCTGGTATTTTTCCTGCAGTTGGGGATCGTTCCAGAAGGCCATCACCAAGGCGCGGACTTGCGGGTGTTCGATCGATTCGAGGAACGTGCCCAGATGATTCCATTGCTGCTGAGCGTGGTTGCGATCGAGCGATTCGAAGTCGGCTGGATCGACCTGCGTGGGGTCGACTGGATCGATCCGATGGACGATCAGTTGCATCAGGCCCTGATGGATCTGTGCGGCGCCTTGCACGCGGACGAAGTCGGATTTCTGAAATGCGTCATAGGTTGCCTGATTGGCGTTCCATTTCATCCCGGAGACGACTCCGGTTCGATCTCCCAGTTGGACCAGCAGATAGGGGTTGCCCTGACGGTTGGATCGCATCTGCTTGTCGACAACGCGATAGATCTCATCGACTGACTGCTGGGGTTGAAGCTGGGAGACGAACTGGCGTGTCATGGGTGGACCGTAGCTGGGCGGTGGAAAGGAAACTTGGGAGGTCAGCCGAAATTGGCTCATCCCAGACTGCGTCCGATTGCCTCAGCGATCTTGCGGCAGTCGGTCATCATTTGCTGGAACTGAGCAAAGTTCAGTGACTGGTAGCCGTCGCTGGATGCGGTTTCGGGGCTAGGATGGACCTCGACGATCAGTCCGTCGCATCCAGCGGCGACGCTGGCGGCCGCCATGGCGGGGACCAGGTAGGTATGGCCGGTTCCGTGGCTGGGGTCGACGATGACCGGCAGGTGAGTTTTCTTTTGCAGGTAGGGAACGGTCGCCAGTGGGAGGGTGAAGCGAGTGTGGGTTTCGAAGGTTCGGATGCCTCGTTCGCAGAGCATCACATTCGGGTTCCCTTCGTTGAGGATGTATTCGGCAGCCAACAGCCATTCGTCGATCGTGGCGCTGGGGCCACGCTTGAGCAGCACGGGCTTGCCGCTGCCGCCGACCGCTTCCAGCAGGCGGTAGTTTTGCATGTTGCGGGCTCCCACCTGCAGCACATCGGCGTAGCGAGCCACCAGGTCGACCTCTTCGGGACTCATCACTTCCGTGAAGACAGCAAGGCCGGTTTCCTGCCTAGCCAGCGCCAGCAGTTTCAGCCCATCTTCTTTCATCCCCTGGAAGCTATAGGGGCTGGTGCGCGGTTTGAAGGCGCCGCCGCGAAGGCCCGTCGCCCCGGAAGCTCGCACCATCCTTGCCGTCTCGACGATTTGCTCCTCGCTCTCCACCGAGCAAGGACCGGCCACGACCCCCACCACTCCCGCGCCGGCTCGGAAATCGAGCACCTGGATCTGGGTGGGTTCGGTCTTCACCTCGCGGCTGGCAACTTTGTAGGGGGCCAGAATCGGAAGGACTTCCGAAACCCCGGGCCGCGATTCAAACGACTCGATCTTGATCTTGCGATCGTCGCCGATGGCAGCAATGACCGTCCGTTCGGTACCCCGGATGACGTGCGCCTTGAGCCCCAGTTCCTGGATTCGGTTGGCGACCCCCTGGATCTGATCCTGGGTGGCGGTGTTTTCCATGACGACGATCAAGGATCGGCTCCTTCGTAATCAGTGCTTTCTCAAACCAACAAAAAACCTCGAGGGCTTCTGCCGTCGAGGTCTCCTGAGGGGGACTGGGGATCGATCTTGGCTGCTGTGTCGACCTGGGATCGACGGACTTGGATTGGGTGAACCCGATCGTGCGAATCATCACAGGAAGTAGGTGGTGGATCGCAACCTAGCAAAGTCGAATCGCCCTACGCACAAGTATGCGCCTCCGCCGCGCTGCGGGAAAGGGGATCGACTGGCAAAAGATCGGAGTCCTCGATGGCCGATTCGATTCAGTCCAGCCGACGCACGTCATCGGCGTCGATCGTCGGACCGTGATCGGAGGCAGTGGGTCTGGGGTGTTGGAAATTTCCTTCGAGGTCCCAGTTGGGCGGTGGCCAGTTGCCTTCGGCTTCCAGGATCGCGCGGCGTCTGGCCTGAAACAATTCGGCAAACCCCGCCAGCAGCACCAAGACAGCCAGCAGCACCAGAGACCACGCGCCGCGCAAAACGCCGATGGCGATCATCCCATAGGCGATCCACTTTCCAATCCCCACCGCTCGAGCCGTTGCCTCCAGATGCCCCCATCGTGGCGTCCAGTAGGCCCGCAAGGCGCGCCCGCCATCCAGCGGGAAGGCGGGGATCAGATTGAAAAGAGCCAGTAGGCCGTTGACGGCTGCCAGCTGGTGCAGCCAGCCAGTGCGCAGCGGCGATTGATCGAAGAGTGTCTGGAGCGCCCCGGTAAGCCAAAGCAGCGATGCCACGATGGCGGCGATTGCCAGATTGACAGCCGGGCCGGCCAGAGCGATCACCGCTTCGGCACGAGGTTCCCGAGGCATCGATTCCAGGCGGGCCATACCACCGAAGGGCAGGAGGGTGATGTCCAGTGTGCGGATACCGAACCAACTGGCGGCATGAGCATGCCCCAGCTCATGCAAATAAACAGAGAGAAACACCAGGGCGAAGAAGGTGAGCGACTGGAGGGCGGCCAAGGGGCCGCCGTCGAGCAACTGGTTGACCGCAATCCAGGCCAACAAAATCCAGAAGGACCAGTGCAGATAGAGATCGACTCCGAGGAATCGCCCAAGTCGCAGCGTGCGCAGCCATTGCATCCGTTTGATTGCTCCCATGCGACCAACCGATTTCTTCCACCTACGATCCAGGCACCTGCCATTGTACGTCCTGAGGTCTGGAACAAGTCGGCTTGTCGCGCCTCCAATGGTCTCCGTTCGACCAGTCGCTACGATCGGCCCGGAGTTAGGAGAATTGTCGCAATCTTCAGTGCGAAAAGGGCGATGACCCGGATCGGGTGCGACGTTTTAGCTCTGGACATTCTTCCTCTGTCGGATGGAAGATAGGCAGAGGTGGCGAAGACTTGGGTCCAGCCGCTGGAAGGGAATTGAGGATCGATCGGCATCGTGTGGCTTTGCCGAAAATCGATTGGTGAAGTCGGTCCTTGCATTCCGATCGAAGGAGGAGGGGACGGCTGGTCGGTTGGCTGTTCCCCTCTCACCGATCGCTCGGTTGATGGTCTGGGCAGGCGACGCCGGTCGCAAGAAGAGTATCAACTGAGCATCCGTGGGCTCGATCGCAATCGATATCCAGGTCCGGTTCGTTTGGCGGAAAGCGAATTTCAGCGAGCCGGTCCGTTTCCATCGTTGGTCGCTAGGATCGAAGGGTCAGAAACGGCAGTCATGAGTTCACAAGTGGGAACAAGCAGTGCTGCACACCAGGAAGGGTATGCAGGTGGCAAGTCGGTTTCTTTGGAATCGTTCAGCTACAACGACGGCATCGTGCGAGCCTTCCTGCTGGCAACCCTGGTATGGGGTCTAGTGGGATTTCTGGTCGGTTTGTACGTGGCGCTGTTGCTGGTGCGACCGGAGTGGAGTTTTGGGATTCCCTATTTGACACTTGGGCGCCTGCGGCCGCTGCATACCAATGCGGTGATTTTTGCTTTTGGCGGCAATGCGATCTTCGCTGCGGTCTACTACTCGACGCAACGGCTCTGCAAAGCGCGGATGTGGAGCGATCTGCTTGGTTGGCTGCACTTCTGGGGATGGCAGTTGGTGATTGTGCTGGCAGCGATCACCCTGCCTCTGGGGATCACGCAGAGCAAGGAGTATGCCGAACTGGAGTGGCCGATCGATCTACTGATCGCGGTGGTGTGGCTGATCTTCTTCGGCGGCAACTTCCTGATGACGTTGATCCACCGCCGCGAACGGCATCTGTACGTGGCGCTCTGGTTCTACATCGCGACGATCGTCACGGTGACGATTCTGCATGTCTTCAATAATCTGGTGGTACCTGTTTTTGGAGCCAGCCTGCATGCGGGAAGCAGCGAAACGATCAAAAGCTATTCGCTTTATGCCGGGGTTCAGGATGCCCTGATGCAGTGGTGGTATGGTCACAACGCGGTGGCGTTTTTTCTGACGACTCCTTTTCTAGGTCTGATGTACTATTTCCTACCCAAAGCCGCTGACCGGCCGGTTTATTCGTACAAGCTGAGCATCATCCATTTCTGGTCGTTGGTCTTTCTTTACATCTGGGCCGGGCCTCACCATCTGCACTACACCGCGCTGCCCGAATGGGCTTCGACGCTGGGGATGCTCTTTTCGGTGATGCTCTGGATGCCTTCCTGGGGGGGGATGATCAATGGACTGCTGACGCTGCGGGGGGTCTGGCACAAGGTGTCTGTTGATCCGGTGCTGAAGTTTTTTGTGGTGGGGATCACCTTTTACGGGATGAGCACCTTTGAGGGACCGATGTTGAGCGTCAAGAGCGTCAATGCGCTCTCGCACTACACCAACTGGACGATCGCTCACGTGCATGCCGGGGCGCTTGGCTGGAACGGATTTCTGACCTTTGGGATGATCTACTGGCTGCTCCCCAGGTTGTTTCAGACCAAACTTTACAGCCAGAAGTTGGCCGAGTGGCATTTTTGGCTGGGGACGATCGGGATCCTTTTGTACGTCGTTCCGATCTACGTTGCGGGGCTGACCGAGGGGTTGATGCTTCGGGCTTTGGACGAGAATGGAGCGCTCAAGTACCCGATCTTCCTGCAGACGGTTCAGGCGATCCGGCCGATGTACTGGCTGCGTGTGGTGGGAGGCTGTTTGTATTTGCTGGGGGCATTCCTTCTGGCGTACAACTTCCTGAGGACCTGGATGACGCGGCCTGCCAAGTACGACGTGCCGCTCTATTCGGCACCTCGTCTTTCGGCCCACTATTCGGAACCCCAGGAGGAGCCCAGCAAGCTAGTGGCGGTGCTGGATATGGCCAAGAAGATCGACACCTGGAAGAGCCTCAAGTGGCATCGTAGGTGGGAGCGACTTCCGATACGGTTCACCGTCTGGACGACGATCGCCGTGGTGGTCGCGTCGCTCTTTGAGATCATTCCGACCTTCTTGATCCGCGCCAACGTGCCGACGATTGCCAAAGTCAAGCCATTCACGCCACTGGAATTGGCGGGGCGTGATCTTTATGTGGCGGAGGGGTGCTATGGTTGCCATTCGCAGATGATCCGTCCGATCCTGGCGGAGACGAAGCGTTATGGCGAGTACTCCAAGCCAGGGGAGTTCATCTACGACCGGCCATTTCAGTGGGGTTCCAGACGGGTAGGTCCTGATCTGGCGCGCGAAGGGGGCAAGCAATCGAACTTCTGGCATTACCAGCATCTGATCGATCCGCAGACGACCAGTCAGGGATCGACGATGCCAGCGTACAAGCATTTGGCCAAGACCAAGCTGAATTTCATAGGGATCGCGCCCCGTGTCGAGGCGGCGGCGATGCTGGGAGCTCCTTACGACTTCCCGATTTCCGAGTCGTCGGAGGTGGCTAGGCGGCAGGCCGAGCAGGTGGCGGGGGTGCTGGTGGAGCAGGGGGGGCCGGCCAACGTGCAGGAGACCCAGATCATTGCTCTGATCGCCTATCTGCAGCGACTGGGGACTGACATTTCACTACCCGATGCCCCGCCACCGGCAGCCAGTCCGACCGACCCGTCGACTCCTGCCGTCGCTGCCGTTGGGGAGGAAGAAGGGGGGGCTCAGTGACATGATTCGCGATGTTGTCTCGGCACTCGATTATTCCCTTTGCGCGGAGATCTCCCTGGTGTTGTTTGCGGGTGTCTTTCTGGCGATCTGCTGGAAGACGATGCGTTCGCAGTCGACCTGGATGGATCGCTGTGCCGCGATCCCGCTGGAAGATTCGGATCAGGAGAAGAAGCGATGAACCAATCACAGGACGAAAGTCTTCTGCTAAGCCATGACTACGATGGGATTCAGGAGTACGACAATCCACTGCCAGGCTGGTGGACCAACCTCTTTTGGCTGACCATCGTCTTCAGCGCCTTGTATCTCCTTTTTTTCCATACTGGGGCACCTGGCCGGAGCATGATCGAGCAGTACGATGCTTCCGGGGTGGCGCTGGCCAAGAAGCAGTTCGGGCAGTTGGGGGAACTGCAGCAGGATCGAGCCACCTTGGCGCGGTTCATGCAGGATGAGAAGTGGGTCAAGTACGGTGAATCGACCTTCAAAACGCACTGCCAGTCGTGCCACGGCGCTGATGCCGGGGGGCTGGTTGGACCGAACCTCTGCGATGATCGCTGGAAGAACGTCAAGCATTTGGAAGACATCATCACGATCATCAACAACGGAGCGGGCGGCAACGCGATGCCGGCATGGAAGCAGAAGCTGGGTGATCCCCGAGAGGTGATCATGGTGGCGGCCTATGTCGCCAGTCGACTGGGCGCCACCCCGTCCAGTCCTCGCCCGCCTGAAGGCGCGGTGACGATTTCCAGTTGGGAAGAAGATCTCAAGTCGCTGCCGACAGGGGCGACCGATCCAGCCGCAGCGGCTGGCAAGTAGTCAGGAACATTCGATCGATCGACTGGGTGTTTGGGGCACTGGTGGCCCCGTGGGAACATTGGTGTCCAGGACGGATCGGTCCGAGGGACTTCAAAATCATGGGAACCCGGGAAGTCGCGACGCCGCCTGAGGCGACTAGCGACCAAAGGCATCCAGGGATCAGCCTGATCCCGGCCGAAGAGCATGTGCTGCCGACGCTGGAGTCCGATGGATCGCGTCGTTGGCTTGATCCGCGACTAGCGACCGGATCTTACTGGAAGCGGCGCCGGGTGGTGGCCTATCTGCTGGTGGCATTCTTCACGGTGCTGCCGCATCTTCGATTGGATGGAAAGCCACTGGTCCTGATCGATCTGCCGGATCGTAAATTCCATCTGCTCGGCGCCACCTTTCTGCCGACCGATACAGTGCTGCTGGCGCTGCTGATGGTCAGTTTGTTTCTGGCGGTCTTTCTGATCACCGCGCTGTTTGGCCGATTGTGGTGCGGATGGGGGTGTCCGCAGACGGTCTACATGGAATTTTTCTTTCGACCGATCGATCGGTTTTTTCAGGGGACAGCTGGCAAAGGGGGGAAGCCATCGCAACCTCTGACTGGCTGGCGCTGGTGGGCTCGTCTGGCCGTCTATGTCAGCCTCTGCATGTTCTTGGCACACACCTTCCTGGCCTATTTCGTCGGGACCGATCGGCTGGCGCAGTGGGTGCGGCAGTCGCCGCTGGAACATCCGGGGCCCTTTTTGGTGATGGCCCTGACGACCGGGCTGATGCTCTTCGATTTTCTCTTTTTCCGCGAGCAGCTTTGTTTGATCGCCTGTCCTTATGGCCGCTTCCAGTCGGTGTTGCTGGATCGTCGCAGTCTGATCGTCTCCTATGACCGGGTTCGTGGGGAGCCGCGGGGGCATGGCAAACGGATGGGAGAACGATCGACCAGATCGCAAGGGGACTGTGTCGACTGTGGCATGTGCGTGCAGGTCTGCCCCACCGGGATCGATGTCCGCAACGGCCTGCAGATGGAATGCATCCACTGCACCCAGTGCATCGATGCATGCAACGGCGTCATGAACCGGCTGCACATGCCGACGGGTCTGATCCGCTACGGCAATCAGGATGAAATGGATCGCAAACCGGCTGGCTGGCTGAGGCCTCGCGTCATCCTCTACCCGTTGGTGCTGGCAGTGGCGGTGGCCGGGTTTGGCTATCTGCTGACCCACCAAAAAGACTTCGATGCGAGGATCTACCGGAATCTCGGGAATTCCTTCTCCGTCAGCTCCGACGGCTGGATCGATAATTCGCTCCGCTTAAGCCTGACCAATCGGACCGACCAGGCGCGAAGCTATCGGTTGACGATCCAGCAGCCGATGGAGGGGCGTGTGCAGTTGATTGAGTCGGGGGAAGTGACGCTGGCCGGAGGTGAGATCCGCTGGGTGCCGATCCTGGTTTCGGCTCCCTTTGAATCCTTTTCCGAGGGGAACTGTCAGGCAGTGCTCAAGATTGAAGACGATCGCGGCCAGGCACGGATTCTGCCTCAACCGCTGCTGGGGCCCTTCCAGAAGCCCAAGGTTCTGGGGGACAAGGTTCTGGGGGATCCTGAACCATGAGCTTTTTGGTCGAGGGGGACAAGAGGGTGGCATTCGAATCGGGGCAACCTGACCTCGAAAAAATCGAATGGGAGCGACGGGAACGTCGAGCCAGGCGATTTTGGGTCGGAATGATCCTGATCTTGCTTTTCGGGAGCATGTCGGTCTGGATCGGTACGGCGGTGGTGGCGATCAATGACCCGTCGATGTCGGTGCTCCCCGATTACCATCAGCAGGCGTTGCGGTGGGACGAGGTGCAGCAGGAGCGGGCGGCGAGCGATCGGTTGGGTTGGGAGGTGCGATTGGGGTTGGAACCGCTGGGGAGTCAGCAGGCATTTTCAGGGGTCCTGTCCAAGCCGCCTGGCAGGCCGATCTCGATGGCGTTTGTGACATTGCTGGATACGGCAGGTTTGCCTGTGACTGGAGCGTCAGGGACGCTTCGCTACTATGCTCATGCAAGGGTGAAAAGAGTGGAGCAGGTCGACCTGTTCGAGCAGTCTCCTGGTGTGTATCGCGTGCCGTTGACGATGGATGCATCGGGATTGTGGCAATGGGACCTGAAGATCCAGCGGGGAGATCAGCGATTCGTCTGGTCGCAGATCGTGAGGGCCAGCGAACAATGAGCGGCACCGAATGGTTCTGGTGGGGCAGTGTGTTTAGCGCCAGCGTGATTGGTTCGATGCACTGCGTTGGCATGTGCGGTCCTCTGGCGGTGCTTGCTGCGGATCCTCAGAGGATGCGACGTGGATGGGATGCGATCGCCGTCTACCATGGAGCCCGTATTGGGATCTACGGGATGTTGGGGGCGATGGTGGGTTTGCTAGGCGCCAGCCTGCAATGGTCGGGGCAGTGGTTTGGCCTGCAGCGTTTGGGGGCTCAATTGGCAGGAGCGACCATGCTGCTGATCGGGTTGGCGGCGATGGCTCGATTGGCAGGTGGGCAAAGTCACCAGGTGCTGCTTCCCTCGTTCTTGCAGCGGTGGCTGGCCAGAGCGCATGCCGCCACCAAGGCACTTCCCAGAAAGCGTCGCGCCGCTGCGGTTGGCGCCCTGACTGGCCTGCTCCCCTGTGGTTGGTTGTATGCATTCCTCCTGGCGGCCGCCAGCACCTCCAGCCCCTGGCAGGGAGCCTGGGTGATGATTCTCTTTGGATTGGGGGCCGTCCCAGCACTTTCGGCAACGGTGTTGGGGGCGCAGTGGATCACCGGGCGATGGCGACAGGCCATTCCCTGGGTGTCGGCACTTTTGGTGACTTTCATCGGGCTGGATACGCTGGGGCGAAGAGCGATTGCCGACCTGGGGTCCCTGCATCCACCCGACGCCGTGGCGGTGCCGATGGAAAGCCAGGAGTGGATGCGCGTCATCGAGAAGATCGATTCGGAGAATCTTCCTTGCTGCCAACCAGACGGCGCGGCAAATCGAGGCGATCGATAGAAACCGTCGACTGTCTTAGGACTGCATGTCGGATTGGTGGTCGCTTGGAACTTGGAGAAAGCGAGTCGATCGATGGCGACAGGGCAAGGTGAACCAGCAGGCTCCGCCAACCGAGAGATCTCCGATGCTCTTTCATTGGAAAGCGCCTCCAGAACTCTCTGCCTGCATTGCCGAACCCCTTTGTCGCAAGAGGGATGGGATGGCTATTGCTGCGGTGGTTGCCAGGCCGCACATCGCTGGATCCATTCGCAGGGGATGGACGAATACTATCGGCTCCGAGACCGGTGGGATACTGGCCGATTGCAACCGGTCGATGGATCGCTGGCGGAAGAGAGTTACGCGGAGCTGGATGCGCCGGGGTTTTGGAAGGAGCATGTCGAAGGGGTTCAGGGTGGCTGGATGCAGGTGACGCTGCGCCTGCACGGCCTGCACTGTGCGGCTTGCGTCTGGTTGCTGGAGCGGTTGCCGCAATGGGTGCCTGGGGTGATGGAGTCGCGGGTTCAGCTGAATCGTCGGACGATTCAGCTGGTCTTCGATCCTCAGGCGACCAGTCTCTCTCAAGTTGGCCGACAAATCGCCAAGGCGGGATATCGCGTTTCGCCAATGGGAAGTGCGCAGGAAGAGCGACTGCAGCGTCAGGAGCAGCGGCAGGAGTGGATGCGGATCGGGATTGCGTTCGCCTGCAGCGGCAACGCCATGATGCTGGCCGCAGCGCTCTATGCCGGCACCTGGTATGGAATGGCGGCCGAGCATCTGCAATTGATGCGGTGGGCCAGTTGTGTCGTTGGGCTGGTGGCTCTGCTGGTTCCCGGCGCGGTGTTTTTCCGTGGGGCTTGGCAAGCGATCGTCCACCGCACTCCGCATATGGACCTGCCGGTAGCCCTGGGCCTGGGGGCAGGCGCGATCAGCGGCCTTTGGAATACGCTGCGCGGCGAGGGGGAGCTTTATTACGATTCTTTGTCGATGCTGGTGCTGCTGCTACTGCTGGGGCGAATGATTCAGAGTCGTCAGCAGCGAGCTGCGGTGCGGGCGGTCGATCTACTGCAGCAGGTGATGCCCAGATCCACCAAGCGACTTCGGGATGGCCTAGTAGAAGCGGTGGCGGTGGAATCGCTGCAGCCGGGAGATACGATCGAGGTCGACCCGGGACGGACGATCCCGGTTGATGGCCGCGTGGTCCAGGGGGACAGCGCCATCGATACGGCGGTGCTAACTGGGGAGTCGACGCCTCATCGAATCACCCCTGGAGACAGGGTGACGGCAGGCAGCCTGAACCTGCATACCACCGTGCGGATCGAAGCGTTGTCGGTTGGCGAGCAGACTCGCATGGGCAAGCTGGTGCGGTCGATCGAGCAAGCGATGGGGCATCGAGCTCCCATCCTTCAGTGGGCGGATGCCGCCAGTGGATGGTTCGTGCAGATCGTGCTGGTTTGGGCGATGGTTGTCGGAGCCATCTGGTGGCAGGTCGACCGATCGGTTTGGGTGGAGCGGGTGGTGACGGTTCTGATCGTTGCCTGCCCGTGCGCTCTCGGACTAGCGACCCCTTTGGCCGTGGCGGTCGGGATGGGAAGCGCCGCGCGCCGCGGCATTTGGATTCGGGGTTCCGATACCTTCCAGTTGCTGACCGAGCCCCAGTGGGTGTTCCTCGATAAGACGGGAACGCTGACCGAGGGCCAGATGCGTCTGCAACGCTGGCAGGGGAGTGCAAGCTGGCTGGCCGCCGCCGCCGCACTGGAGGCAACCAGCCTCCATCCAGTGGCGATGAGCATCGTTCAGGGGTGGAGAGAACGGAGCGGCGATGAACCGGCTCCGGTGGCGACGGAGTGTCTTAGCCAACCTGGAGAGGGTGTCGAGGGGGTGATCGAGGGGAAGAAGATTCGGGTAGGGTGTTGGCGATGGATTGACCCCGCGGTGACCGATCGGTTGTCGCTGGCGCGATGGAAGGAGCTGGAAGGTCGGTGGCTGGCGGAAGGGTAGAGCCCGGTGTGGGTGGTGTCAGAAGGAGCGGTGGTTGCCATGGGAGGAGTCGCCGATGCCCTCCGCCCTGAAGCTTGCCAAGCCGTGGCTCGCTGGAAAGCTCAGGGACTGCGGGTTGGCTTGCTGAGCGGGGATCACCCGGAGATCGTCCGACAGACGGCTAGGCTGGCAGGGATCGATCCGGCATCGACCTGGGGTGGGGCCTCGCCGGAGGAGAAGTTGCGAGTGATCCAGGAGCGGCGGGGGGCAGGTCAGCGTGTGTGGATGGTGGGAGACGGGGTGAATGATGGAGCGGCGTTGGCGGCGGCAGATGTCGGAATTGCGATGCGGGGTGGGGCCGAGATCAGCCTGCAGGCGGCGGGGATCTACCTGGCCAGCGGCTCCCTGGACGGCATCGACCAAGCCCGCGATTTGGCAGGGCGCACCATGACCTCCATTCGGCGCAACGCCATCGCGTCGCTCTCCTACAACCTCTTCTCCGTTTCTCTGGCATCGCTAGGATGGCTGCATCCTCTGACCGCTGCCCTCTTGATGCCGCTCAGCAGCATCACCGTCATCCTTGTGACGCTTTTTGGGCACTGGCCCTCCAAGCCATGGCGGCATTGGCTCGGGGCGATCGCGACTTCCCATGGACGACGCGAGGGCGGATGGGGAGTGGGAGAATGAGCGTCCTGTTCCTGGCGGTGCCGATCGCGCTCCTATTTGCCGGTGGCGCGGTGCTAGCCTTCTGGTTTGCGGCCAGACAAGGGCAGTTCGACGACCTGGATACGCCTGCCTGGCGGGTGTTGCAGGAGGAAGCGGAAAGAGTGCTGCCTGACGTCCAGCCATCTGGGGAGGCGAAGGAGTCGCAATAGGCGATGCATCGCCAGCGAGGGCAGTTCAATCGATTGGGTCGTTGCACTGAGCCACCCGTGGATCGGGGGCTCCATGACCATGGACCAGCCGCTGAGGGACCTTTCCCATCCGTTTCATCTCAAACAGTTTGTATTCCTGCATCCGCATGACATCGCAGCGCAGGTGCGCCCAAATCCAGCCCACCCGACCGGCTCGCCATGCCCCGCGAAAAAACAGACAGTGAAGAAAAAGAAGAGGGTATCGGAATGGGATGCGAAAGAAATTCCGCTTCAGCCACATCCGCCGCTGCATCGATGATCCGAACAACCGCGGCTCTTCCGCGAGCGCCGATTGCTGGAAGGCAGTGATTGCCTCGGCGGTCGAGTACTTGTTCTGTTTGTTCCACCAGTGTTCCAAGTCGGGGCTGTCATGGTGCTCGATCTCCCCCTGGGGCAGGACGATCGGGCCATCGACGGAGGCGTGTTCGTTGACGAGGACCGGATTGAAACGGCAACGGCCGGTGCGCCAAATCCGGACGATATCGAGAAAGGCGGGAAGTGGTTGCTTCATGAACCACAGCCGTATTCTCAGTTGGATGGCGTTGACGTCCGACTCCGGCCGTTGCATCCATTGCCGCAGCGAATCCTTCAGCGTCTCGGTCAGCCGTTCGTCTGGATCCAGCTTCATGGTCCATGGGGTATCGATCGGAAGTTTCTGGAGAGCGAAGTTCCACTGATCGCTGAAATTTTGAAAGCGTCGTTGGACGACCGTAGCACCATGTTCCAGGGCAATCGAGACCGTCTGGTCGGCGCTGTAGCTGTCGACGACATAGACTTTGGAAGCGAAACCTTCGATGTTCCGGAATAGATCGGGAAGCTGATGGGCTTCATTGAGCGTCATCAGGATGATGGTCACCGGGGCCGGTTGGGTGGCGGGGGAGGATTTCCCATGCGGGGTCATCGACCAGCGGCTCCTGAAGCGAATGAGTCTGAAGAGGTTTTCTAGAGTGCGGCGTCTTGTGAGGGCTGAGCCATCGGGGTGGGCCACCGGATCGGGGTGGGGCTCTGGGGAGAGCCGACCATTCTGTTCTAGTGTAGTCGTTCGTAGGCGGCGCGTCGCGATGAGCGGATCGATCAAGTGGGCTCAAGTGTGCTGAAGGCGGGCAAGGGGGGATGAGCCGCAAGCCATCGTCCTCTGGAGGCAAAAACCTGCTGGGGTTGCGCCAAGGTCTGGGGAGATTTCGCGGGATCGGCTACACTGGGGCGTTGGTTCGGCGTCCGGTGCGTCTCCTTGCGGCACGGGTCGCTTTGGTGGGGCAGATGCCGGGAAACGTTCAAGTCAGGTGGTGCGGGCGATGGTGCATAGCGGCGCGGTGTCCTCTCCGAGGACGATGTTTCAAAAAATCTGGGATCGGCATGTGGTGCATAGCGAGCCTGGGAAGCAGACGATGCTCTACATCGATCTGCATCTGGTGCATGAGGTGACCAGCCCGCAAGCGTTCGAAGGATTGCGTCTGGCCGGGCGCCCGGTGAGGCGTCCAGAGCGAACGGTGGCGACGCCCGATCACAACGTACCGACGACCGATCGCGGGCTGCCGATCGCCGATCCCATCTCGCGACAGCAGGTTGATACCCTGAGGGAGAATTGCCGTCAGTTCGGCATTCGACTTTACGATCTGGACGATGTCCACCAAGGAATTGTGCATATCATCGGGCCGGAACTGGGCTACACGCAGCCGGGCATGACGATCGTTTGCGGCGATTCTCACACCGCCACGCATGGTGCCTTTGGCGCGCTGGCCTTCGGGATCGGGACCAGTGAAGTGGAGCATGTGCTGGCGACTCAAACATTGCTGCAGTACCTGCCCAAGACGATGCAACTGGATATCTCCGGCAGTCTAGCCCAAGGGGTGACGGCCAAGGATCTGATCCTCTACCTGATCGGGAAGTTGACAACCGACGGAGGGACGGGATATGTCCTAGAATACACCGGCTCGGTGGTCCGTTCCTTGAGCATGGAAGAGCGGATGACGGTCTGCAATATGTCGATCGAGGCGGGGGCGCGAGCTGGGTTGATTGCCCCGGACGAGACGACGTTTGCGTACCTGAAAGGGCGTCCCTACGCGCCTCAAGGTGCAGCCTGGGAGTCGGCTGTGGCTGGTTGGCGGCAACTACCCAGCGACCCGGGGGCTATTTACGACCGCACGTTGCAATTTCATGGCGAACAGATCGAACCCCAAGTGACCTGGGGTACCAACCCGGGGCAGGTTGTCTCCATCGGCCAGCTCATCCCCGACCCCAAGCAGCTTGGGGACGAAACGGAAAGGAAGTCGGCCGAGGGAGCGCTGGAGTACATGGGACTGCAGCCGGGGATGTCTTGGGATCGCGTCGCGATCGATCGCGTCTTCATCGGCAGTTGCACCAATGCGCGGATTGAAGATCTGCGAGCTGCGGCCAAGGTGGTGGCCGGTTACCGTGTCAGCGATCGCGTCCACGCGATGGTGGTGCCCGGAAGTGGCCAAGTCAAGCGGCAGGCTGAATCCGAAGGGCTCGATCGAATCTTCCGCGAAGCTGGCTTTGATTGGCGAGAAGCAGGTTGCAGCATGTGCCTTGCGATGAATCCTGATCGACTGGAGCCCGGGGAACGATGCGCATCGACGTCCAATCGAAACTTTGAAGGGCGACAGGGCAAAGGTGGCCGAACCCACTTGGTCTCCCCAGCCATGGCTGCAGCGGCTGCCATTCGAGGCGCATTTGTCGACATCCGTCATTGGGACTATCGCCGCGGATTAGGCTGATCTGAGCTTGGATCCCAGAACCGTGACGAATGGCCTTGACGCGAGAGCAAGTGATCGACTGGTAGTTTTTTCATTCTAGAAGGCGGGTTCCCATGCAATCGTTCACTACCCACCGCGGGTTGGTCGCCACACTGGATCGCGCGAATGTCGATACCGACCAGATCATCCCCAAGCAGTTTTTGAAGCGGATCGAACGGACGGGATTCGGGCAGTATCTTTTCTTCGACTGGAGGTTCCAGGAAGACGGGACCCCCAATCCCGATTTCGAACTGAATGCCGACCGTTTTCGCGGTGCTTCGGTGCTGGTGGCTAGGCGGAATTTCGGGAGCGGTTCCAGTCGCGAGCACGCCGTCTGGGCAATCGATGACTATGGTTTTCGGTCGGTCATCGCACCGTCTTTCGCTGATATCTTCTACAACAACTGCTTCAAGAATGGCCTGCTGCCGATCCGGTTAAGCGAAGCGCAGGTCGAAGAGATCTTCCAGAGGGTCGCCAAGGATCCGGGATACCAGTTGACCATCGATCTGGAATCGTGCCAGGTGCGGGATGATCGAGGATGGGTGGCGACGTTTGAGGTGGAGCCATTTCGAAGGCACTGCCTGCTGCATGGCCTGGATGATATCGCGCTGACGCTAGAGCATGCCGACAAAATCGATGCCTACGAAGCCGCCAATCAAGGAGGGTGACGAGAGAGGCTGGCGCGGGTGGCGATCGGTGCGATGGAGTTCTGATGCGGTGCTGATCAGCTGATCTTGCCTGAATCGATAAGCGACAGATCGCTTGCCACCATCATTTCCGCCAGTTGCTGGAGATGGACCTTCGGGGACCAGCCCAATTGCTTCTTCGCTTTGGTGGGGTCGGCCAGAAGCAGATCGACCTCGGCCGGTCGGTAGAACTGAGGATCGATGACGACGTGCTTTTCTGGGTCCAGATCGATCGCCTCGAAAACCAACCGAACAAACTCGCGAACCGACTGGGTCACTCCTGTTCCGATGACGTAGTCGTCGGCGACAGGCTGTTGCAACATCAACCACATCGCTTCGACGTAGTCACCTGCGAAACCCCAGTCGCGTTTCGCATCGAGATTTCCGAGGCGAAGTTCGCTGGCCAGCCCGCGTTTGATGCGAGCGGCACCTAAGGAGATTTTGCGAGTCACGAATTCGGGGCCACGCCGCGGGGACTCGTGGTTGAAGAGCATTCCCGAGCAGGCGAACATTCCATAGCTTTCGCGGTAATTGATGGTCATGTAGTGGCCAAAAGCTTTGGCGCAGCCAT
>JBJSWM010000009.1:0-1628 GCA_046085865.1 Pirellulaceae bacterium | reverse complement strand
ATCCATTCCTCACCTGTTCCCAGCCTCCTCTCCGCTTCCTCGATCACCCGGATCAACGCGTTGCGTTCCGACGACAACTCGATCGACTCACCCCGCTCGATTTGCTCTTCGAGTTTTAACGAGGCAACAAAGATTGGATCGACAACTTCCGCGAACTCCGGTTGCATAGCTCGTGCACCTTTGCCTAGTAGACTTCAAATCCGTTTCTTGACAGCAAAGATGGCGAATTCGAAACCACAGGCCTCTCCTGCGACATTGAGCCTCAATCGTTTGCTGGAATCCAGAGATTCGATGTTGGTGATTTGCTCCAACTGGACACGCATGGCAAGAGTCTGTTCAAGCCTCACTGCGTCCCAGGCTTCTCCTTCCAATCGAATCTGAAAGAAAAGCCAGTTGGGGCGATTGGCGATAGCGCGGGGCAACTGCCTGGCGATGGAGAGCTTCAGACCTGGTTGCCTTCGCACCAAGTAGTTCTCCACGCGGTCAGCGGCTCCCAGCACCATGTTGACCCCTCCTAGCAGTTTCAGTCCCTGTTCGGTTGATACTCCCACAGGAAATGCTCCAAAGTACCATTCCCATTCAGGGCTGAACCATTCGGGATCCAAGGTGACTCGCATCCCCTTTCCTGCCCCAGTAAAGTACCTTTGTACGTACTCATCTTCTCGGATGGAATTGATCAGGCGCCGTATCTCAACGTCGGCCCAACGAAAAATTCGATGCAGATCATCATGGTCGTAGACTGGTGGTGGTTGGACTACTTTTTCTGGCCCGAAAATAGAGCATCGTCCAACGATGCGACAAAGTGCATGGTAGGCAACCAACGGATGCACCATCGAAAAGGCGAGGGACGAAAGTTCTGCAAATGCTTCATTCATCGCATGAAGAAGCAGCATTTTTTCGAGATCTCCCTGGACTTGAGTCGAAAGGGAAGCGCCTGTGTCACGAACCAGTCCACCGAAGAAATCAAGTCGATTGTTTAGGAACTGCCGCAGATCCTTCAGCAATGTCGAGAGGCCATCCCAGGACTGCACGGTCAGAGAGGGAGGAAAGAACTCCTTGTCGACCCGAATGCGGCGGTCGCCAGTTGCCTCCCGTGTCAATCGAGCGATCGGTAGAAAGTCGTAACCTGAAGTATCCTCGTTGGATAGCAGGTAAGAGTGCCGCATCTGCTTCAGCTCAACCTCCCTGCGATTTCCACCGGAAGTTTCATCGTCCACTTCGCGTCGGATTCCTACGAAGCGAGTCAACGAATTGCCTTGCAGATCGGCAGTATTGGGGCGACCGTCCATCCGTTGTGGAACAGCAAGAAGCAGCGTCACTACGTTGGAACTGGAAAAACCTTTCTCCAGCCGGCTCTTCATCGGAATGCTAGGCTGCTGGGAATCAAGCCAAAGAATCGATCCGTCTCGGAACCGTGCCTTCAGTGACCCCAATTCGACCACGCCGTTTGCGAGGGCCTCCTCGGAAATCTTCACGTCAAACACGCCGTAGCCGTAGGGCTGATCGATGATCTGGTGCAAACCAAATAGTTCATTCCAGTGCCGGTCAGCAGATTGAAAATGGTGGGGGCGAAGGAACATTCCCTCGGACCAGTTCAACGGCAAGTGATACATGGCCTACGCCTCGTT
>JBJSWM010000008.1:0-2599 GCA_046085865.1 Pirellulaceae bacterium | reverse complement strand
GCGTCTGTCCGGTGGTCCTGTTTTGTCACGATGATGACGCCGAGAACTTTCGCGGGGCCGCCAAACTAGAGAATCTGTTGCAGGACCAGCATGGCATCAATCAGCCAGACGATGGTCGTGGAGGCCCAAACCAAGCGATTCCGATTTACTGCTTCCTGCCCGACAGCCCTCCGCTAAGGCAGATCTTGAAAAGAGCAGGGTCGGGATCAGGTCGCCACCCGTATGCGATCCGCGCCTTTGGCGAGGTGGAGCATGGGATGCGGCGAGCGCATGATGCCGTCGTAGACGAAGTTGCGTTAGAGATCGCCCGCAATCACGACTTTAAAAACTGGAGCGACACCGAGTTGGAACGCCGTAAGGCAAATGCGATCGCCAACAACCAACCTGCCGCAACCGTTCAGCCACCAAAGGAAGAGGAGTGGGAGTTCTTTCCAATGAAGCGATATCGATGCCACTATTTACAGAAGCCATTTTGGGAACAGGTTTCGAACCTGAATGCGGCGGAGCACAAGCGAGTGACGATCCAGACCTTGGGCTGGAAAATGGCGTCGACAAGAAACGAGCCCGCCACCAACCCTGTCGACTTTGACCAAGTTGACGACTATCAAAAAATCGTAGCCGCCAAAATGGAGCATCACCGCTGGATGGCTGAACGTTTGCTGATGGGATGGAGCTATAGCCCTCAGCGCAGCGACCATCCACCAACTCGCCCCTCGATGTGTGCTCGGAAACACCTCACTGAAGTAGACTGGGTGAAAGATTACAAACAAATCGATGCCGCTCTAAAGTACTTCGAAGAAAAGAAGATCCACTTTCGCAGGATCTCGTAGGGGTATCCAGTAGAAATGGAGCGAGAGAAACCTGATGGCGCCTAATGGGCTCTCACGGAGGCACAGTGCCACGGAGAATGCATGGGCCGATCGATTGCTCTTTTGTCTCTGGGCCCTGGTGAGAGCCAAGTACGAACGTCCGAGCCAAGTGGAAAAGAGCTGGATAGGGCGGTGCCGAGAACGGCAAGGAGTAGGCTGAACTTTTAGACCCAAAAGATTCGATGGAGCCTATAATGCAGGCAGAAGAAAAACCAAGAGAGGATGGGGAGCCATGAGTTCGCAGAAAAGCATGTCGCGGCGAGGATGGTTGGCTTCGGCAGCCGCGCAGGCAGTCGCGATCGGCGCATCGCGCTGCAATTGGACTCATGCGCTCAACCAACAACTTCCCACTTCCAGCCGAAAACGGCTGGTCCTTCTCTGGATGGCAGGCGGTCCCTCTCAAATCGATTCGTTCGATATGAAACCAGGCCATGCCAATGGCGGTTCGTTCCGCGAAATCGAAACAGCCGTCCCAGGAATTCGCATCTGCGAACATCTTCCCAAACTGGCCAAGTGGACTCAGCAGATGGCGATCGTCCGCAGCCTGCAAACCAAGGAAGGAGATCACGGTCGCGGTACCTACTTGGTGCGCACCGGACAGAGACCTGGAAGCCCCGTCCGCTACCCTCCCCTACCCGCGTCGCTGGCCAAAGCGATCGCCGAACAACCGGCCACCAACCCACCCTCAGAAAAGATCGCTACGGGCCAATCGACCGTCCCCGATTACGTTGCCATCCAGCCTCCTTCGGCGATTGAGCCGACGGCATTTGGATCGGGCTTCTTGGGACCCAAGCACCAGCCTCTTTTGGTCACAGGATCTGCGTCGAATGGAGTTCCTGGGATGAACTCCCAGGCGTCGCGCCTGCGGGTGGAAAACCTGCTGCCTCCTGATAGGCTCAGCGGCGATCGACTGACGCGGCGCAAGGAGCTTTGGGAACTGCTGCAGCAGTCGTACGATGTTCACCGCCGATCCCCGGCAAGCCTCGCGCACGACACCGTCGCGCGCCGGGCGATGAGCCTTAGCGAAAGTCCCTGGCGCACCGCCTTTGATCTCGATCTGGAAGAGGCGTCGGTGCGCGCTGCCTATGGCGAAGGGACGTTCGGACAAGGTTGTCTGATGGCTCGGCGTCTTCTGGAACAAGGGGTGCCGGTGGTCGAGGTGGCGATGGGATCGGAGGGACTGGGCTGGGATACTCACGCGCAGAATTTTGAGCTTCTGCCCAAGCTGCTGGGGGAACTCGATACCGCTTGGTCCCAACTGATGACCGATCTGGATCAGCGCGGTCTGCTGCAGGATACAACGATCCTGTGGATCGGCGAATTCGGCCGGACACCCATCATCAATCCCGCAGCCGGGCGCGATCATTTCCCGGATGCATGGAGCTGTGTGCTGGCCGGTGGCAATATCGCCGGTGGGCAAGCTCTTGGAAAAACCAGCGACGATGGTCAGCAGGTGGTGGAAGATCCTGTGACGATCGGACAAGTCCTGGCGACCGTGGCGGCCAGCTGTGGCATCGATCCCAAGCTGGAAAATGTTTCTGAGGAAGGACGCCCCATCGCGATCGCCGAAGGCCAGCCGATCGAGCGACTGTTGGCCTGATGCTTTTTCTTGCCCACGGACCTACAGAATTACCGGATCGACCAAAAGAACATTCGTCGGCCTCGTGCTCGGACCAATTATCTCACGGACTGAATCTGGCAGAGTGGATCTCACAGAGGCACAAAGGCAC
>JBJSWM010000007.1:0-1042 GCA_046085865.1 Pirellulaceae bacterium | reverse complement strand
CTGCGATTCGGCAAAAATCAGGTGGAGTGGCTTTGCCCTAGGCTGCATCCAGTGCTGAGCGACCATGCCGGCCCAGCCGGCATCACCGGTCAGCCGTTGCCAAGTGCGGCAGACCCCAGGGCCAAGTGCTGAAACTGCCGGAATCATCGGGGGAGGTAGCGTCGTGCAATTGCCATCCCAGGACGTTTTCAGTACTCCAGGCTGCTGAATCAAAGTGACGGGGCCTGCGGGTGGTAACGGCGCATCCAGCACCAGATGGTGCGCGAGTTTGTTGGTGCGCTGGCTGTAATCAAGCCCATAGTCAGCGATTCGGGAGAGGACGGAAACGGTTCGCCCACCAAGGGAAAATTTTAGGTGCGACCAGGCTACGGGGTTCAGCGAAGCCCGGGAATCTCCAGGTGGATACAAGTGTCGATAGCCGCTCAACGATTCCAGCTTCATGGCTAGGTTGATCGGCATCCCGGCCGTGCTCTGCACGGTGCAGAAGCCACGGCTTCCCTGCTTGAGCCCCTGGGGTGCGGAAGTGTAGAGAAGTTCTGCGTTCATCGGTGCAGCTCGATGGGTTCCAGGAAATCATCCAGTCCGTGCGTCCGCAAACAACTTTTCACGTTGGGCCTTGCCCCTTCCTCGGCAAGGAACCGATCAACCCTGGGCACCAGTGGTTGATCGCGTGCAGCAGCGGCACCTCGGCCCAACAGGGCTTCAGATCTTTTGGTCGAAACCCGAATGCGCCGCTTTCCTCCGACTTGTGAGGCGGACCACCAGTGGCGCTGACCGGGATAAACACCAGTTTCTTTGTAAAGCCTTCGGCTGCGGCGACGATTTCCGGTGTCAGTTGCCTGAGGAGATCTCGCACCTTGTCAGAGGTCTCATAGATTTGATCGTCATCGAGCACATGCAGTGATCGATTCGCGACTCGCTGGTAGGGGAGTTCCTGCGACAGGCCAGGGATCAAATTCTTCCAACTGTCCCATTTGGTTACGACCACTACCATCGGGCGCTGGTCGGTCTGATCGTCTCGCAACCCGGCATGCCGCCGAAC
>JBJSWM010000006.1:0-501 GCA_046085865.1 Pirellulaceae bacterium | reverse complement strand
CTTTTTAAAATCATTGCAGGATTTGCCATTACCAGCTATGGCACAAACGATGAACTCAGCCAAGTGCCAGTCTACTATGGCCTCTTCCACCTCGTCCACGATCGCTTCAAACTTGGCCATCATCGACCCAAAAACCCGATCCGGTAGCCGAACGCGTTGAGGTGGGCGGTTGGTGGGAACCTGAATCACGGGAGTCCGGTAGATGCGACGCAGCTCCCGGGCGCTTGTCGCGGCAGTCCCGGTCATTCCTGCGAGATGACGGTAGCGTAGAAACAAATCCTGGACGGTGATGCGAGCCGCCTGACCAGTGGGGACCGTCACCTCGATCGCTTCCTTCGCTTCGACCGCCTGATGGATGCCGTCCCTCCATTTGCGTCCTTCCGCCAGACGCCCGGTGAATTCGTCGACGATCACGATCTCACCATCTCGCACCACATACTGACGGTCTAGGTGGTAATCCCGATAGACACGAATCGCCCGCTCCAGATAATCGTACAAATC
>JBJSWM010000005.1:0-3189 GCA_046085865.1 Pirellulaceae bacterium | reverse complement strand
CAAGGGGTACTGAGCCGCAGAATGTTCTGCTGATTTGCGTCGATGATCTCAAGCCGGCGCTGGGCTGCTATGGCGACCCGCTGGCCAATACGCCGAACATCGATCAATTGGCAAGTCGGTCGGTGGTGTTCCAGCGGGCCTATTGCAATCAAGCGGTCTGCTCCCCATCACGCAATGCCCTTCTTTCAGGACTCCGGCCAACGACGCTTGGTATCTATGACTTGGCTACCCATCTCCGGGATGCCAATCCAGATTTGATCACGATGCCCCAATGGTTCAAGCAGCAGGGCTACCGAACGGAGAGCCTTGGGAAAATTTTCCATGTTGGCCATGGAAATCGAGACGATGAATTGTCTTGGAGTGTTCCATCCTGGAAGGCCAAGGTTGTTCAATACGCACTACCCGAGAATCGGCCGCCGAAGACTCCGATGACCCGTGAGGAAGCCAGGTTCAGCAACCAGGATCCCAAAGGAAAGCCGAAAGGTCCGCCAACCGAACTGGCGGATGTACCCGATGAAACTTACGCCGACGGCGCGGTGGCCAACCAAGCCATCGTTCGGCTGCGCCGTGCCAGCGAGGATCCCAAGACGCCGTTTTTTCTTGCGGTTGGCTTTGTCAAACCGCATCTGCCCTTTGTGGCTCCTAAAAGATATTGGGACTTATTCGAGCCAAATAGGTTTCCTTTGGCATCCTACCAGTCCGCACCCGCTGGAGCCCCCCAGGTTGCCATGCACGGCTTTGGTGAACTGCGTCAGTATCGGGGGATCTCGGAGAAAGAACCTGTGCAGGAAACGATGCAGCAGCATCTACTGCACGGGTACTATGCAGCCACTTCGTACGTCGATGCACAAATCGGAAAGGTATTGGACGAACTGAGGCGATTGGGCTTGGACCAGAACACGATCGTCATACTCTGGGGTGACCATGGATGGCATCTTGGGGACCATGGATTGTGGTGCAAGCATTCGAACTTCGAGCAGGCTGCGAGAATCCCGCTGCTCATCTCTGCCCCAGGCTTGCCATCGCACCGATCCAATGGGCTTGTCGAATCGGTCGACCTGTTCCCTACGCTTTGCGATTTGGCTAATCTTCCATTACCATCCAACCCGCTTGACGGCATCTCCCTGGCGACGCATTTGTCGGATTCCCGAGTTCCCACCAAACAGCACATCCTGCATGTCTATCCACGCGGCCGCGGGAAAGACGGAGAGATACTCGGACGTGCTGTCAGGACGGAGCGGTACCGGCTGGTGGAGTGGAAGCCCTACACTGGGGATGGGAAAGTGGACTTGGAGCTTTATGACTACCTGGATGATCCCCTGGAGACATCGAACCTTGCGGAGGAACATCCTGAGGTGGTGGCGGAGCTATTGAAGCAGATGGAAACGTACGGTGATCCACGGCCTCCCATCTCTGCAAAACGTTAGTGGATCGGTAAACCTTCGGACGAGAGGTCTGCCGCAAGCTTGTTTTGGCGAATCGCGCGATCCTATCGATTGATGATGCGAATGCCAGGACCCGATAGTGATAGTCCCTACCGCCGCCTGGGCAGCCTGCTTATTCTGCCTCCATGAAACCCCAAGTGATTGCCAATTGATTCAAGGGGAGTTGGGTTGCCATGACGCACCACTATTTGTCGGAATTCATGGACGAGCTGTTGGTGGTTTGCCCGCGCTGCCAGAAGCAAGCTCATTTGCTTTCGGGTTGCTGGCTCGAGACAGCAAGCGACTCAAAGCACCATCGATTGACCTGCGGTCATTGTGGACTGGTGCGAGACCAACTGTCGATTCATCCTTACGATATCGGTGCAGAAATCCGAGGTCTTGGAGTCCGGCTTTGGTTGGTCGATGCCTGCTGTGGTGAGCTACTTTGGGCGATGAATCAGAGACATCTCGAATTTCTGATCGACTGGATTGGGCGGCTCCAGCGTCCCAGGCCGCAGAATGAACAGGGCTATGTGAATCGATCGTTGGAAAGTCGACTGCCCCAGTGGTTGCTCGAGGCGCGGCATCGGCAGGAAGTGCTCGCCTGCTGCGAATCTCTGAAGAAACGACTTCCCGCAGATCGAGTTGGATAGTAGAGGTTCTTCCGAAACATTTCGTCCGGTAGCCACCGCGGCCACGCGGTGGACGTCTTCGTTGGTCGCCCACGCTGGTGCATGCACCATCTGGCGATGGGGGCTAAGTGGATGCATCTATCGGCGTCGATCGCTCTTTTCCTCTTGACTCGCCTCCAACAGCTTGGCGATTGCCGCCCGCTTGGTCTCGGGAAGCCGAGTCCAAGCCGTTTCGTAGAAGACCTGAGCGGCTGCCATGTGGCCGCGTGCGGCTGACTCCCTAGCCTTATCCAGCCAAAATTGAATCTCTGCGGCTTCATCAAGGGGTGACTCCCGAGGGGAATCCACCAGATGGTGCGAATTCGCATGGTTCAGCAGTGCCATGTAGGCGTAGTCGGAAGGGCGTTCGCCCGAGGGACGAAAGCCCTGCGTCAAAGGCTGCTCGGCTTCCGTCGGCAGTTGTGCTCTTCTTACCAAGCGTGATGCCGAATCGGCATCGCGTGCGGCCGACGGATTTCGGCCAACCGAACGCGAGTCTTGATAACTCTTCGCGCCACTAGTCGACTTGTCTGTTCCGCTTAGTTTTTTCGTTCGATTCGAATTGGCATCTTTGTTCGAGGCAGTGATCGGCGAAGGCCGACGCAGGCGAGCAGGTACCGGATCAGTTACGGAATTGAGGATCGCCTCGTCCAGCCGCTCGAGGTCAATCACGTTGACACGCACACTGGTTCCAGGTAGCTGCAGGTACCCTTGAAGGTGCGCTGCACCGCTGAGTTGATTTCCGGCGAGTGTGCTGTTCCAGGCGGCGCGTGGGTTCCGCGACATGAGAGCCACACCCGAGTCGGGGACCAGTGCCGATGAGTTGGAGGAATGCGTCCCAATCGACGGGGCGCGTCCGATCTGCGCCTTGGCGACCGATGGCATGCAGATGCCCAAGGCCGCAAATCCAAGAAAGCCAAGTCGCGCTGATCTACCGAAAAAACGATGCATAACCAAATCGCTCGCATGGAAAAAGATGTCGAAAAATAGCCACATCATCTTACCGCGCGAAACGGGGACTTTCAGGAAAGAATTTCCCGAATGGGAACACCATGGTCTATTTCCAGACGCTTTCGTTCCGGCAATTCCAATTT
>JBJSWM010000004.1:0-1536 GCA_046085865.1 Pirellulaceae bacterium | reverse complement strand
CCACACCCTTGGTTGCAAAGCTTTTTGAAGGGAACCTAACTTCTCCTGCAATCAATTTTTCTATCACTGTCCCGATTCCAGCCACATTGCGTCGCCTTAATGAAATCGCCACTCCGACCTTGACAGCTAATAATTTCAATGCCGAGCTGCTTTACTTTCTAGTCGCTAATACTTCGTATCAGAACTCGAGTGCCTTGGAACTGTTTCGCCCAAGCGAGATTGGGGACACCGACAGCGACAACATGCTGGAGTTCATCGACGCCTGGGGTAAACCGATCCAGTGGATTCGCTGGCCAGCCGGTCTGGATGGAGGAGCCAGCCCATTCGATCTGGATGACCCGTTTGTCAGCAATGCTGCAGGTGGCGAAACCTCCAAAGATCCGCTCGATCCACTCAGTGCAGACCTCTACTACGATCCTGCGTTTCTGCCGAAGGTCCCCGTCGTGAATGATCCATCAAAGGATCTGCCTGTGCGCCCAGGTGCCGGGCTATTCCCGCTGGTTTACTCGCTGGGACCGGATGGGTTCAGCGGCGTTCGGGAAGAGTTTGACCCAAATTCCTCGGGGGTGCGGTTACCTCCGGGATCTGCAAGTCCGGAATGGCCATTAGGAGGCATAACGCTTCCGCCTGGATATTTAGTTCCTGGTGGTCCCAGATTTTACTACCCCGATCCCTATCATCCGCGACATCTTCCGCTCATCGACGGCCATCGACTGGGTTCAGTACTTTTCCCGGCCGAAGCGGCTGACAACATCACCAACTTCGACCAGTTTGGAGAGTCGCTATGACCTGCTTGCTGGGGAATCGATCCAACCATCGGCCCCACCATCGGCGCGGTGTGACGCTGGTGGAGCTTCTGATTGTGATCGGGATCACCTCCCTGATTGCTGCGGTGGCACTGCCATCGGTGAAGACATTGCTGAAGGATCGCAAGACCAATCAGGCCGCGATTCAGGTGCGCGGCTTTATCGAAGCGGCCAAGGCGATGGCGGTCGCCAAGGGGCGTGAGGTGGCGGTGGTGCTGGATCGGATGAGCGATTCGGGGGATTACAATCTGGCCGCCAATAATTGGTTCAGCACCGAGGCGCGCGATCTGCATCGCAATACGGTGCTCCGGCTAAGCCTTGCGGAAGTGCTACCGCCCTATACGGGCGATCTCGACAACAGCACCTGCATTCTGGAGTTTTCCGACGCACCAAGTCAGGTCGGCGCTGCCTTTCCGCAATTCAACAGGGCGCTGATCAACATCAATCAAAATCCATCCCTGGCTCGATTGATCGACAGCAAGCTGATCGACAAGATCGCCTTTAGCGACCGCATGGAGACATTTGAAGTCTTGGGCGATGACTGCACTTATGATCTTTCGACTGGGATCGCCCGGATCGAGTACATCAATAGCAGGACCGCATCTCGCTCGATCGTCAATCGCGCACCCTCTCCGGTCTCTGCGGGTCCTCACACCTTCCGCATCTACTGCAAGCCAAGGCGACTTTATGCCAAGCCAATGCAGCTGCCCAAGGGGACCTGCATCGACAT
>JBJSWM010000003.1:0-1865 GCA_046085865.1 Pirellulaceae bacterium | reverse complement strand
ATGATGGAAATCAAGCCCATCGATCAAGTGGCCACACGCCTCCGGTTCAAAACAGGTCAACGATGGATCCACCAGCGTCTCGTAGAGATCCCAGTTGCCCGCTGATATGGCCCCCAGCAGTCGCTCCGTGCACTGCAAAATCTCTTCCCGCTCGTCCAACTCTCCTGTCGCCATCAGATCGTCTCCCAGCTATTCCTGATTCTAGAGAAGCTACAAACCGCACCGTGAGAATCGCGTTTCTCATCCTCCGTCGAAATTGTATCAAGTCCGGATCCCTTCGCACGAGGCCTGCTGATTCCCTCGTTCCGTCGCTTGACCACTCCGTCGCTAGAGGTCTACACTGGCGGATTCGGTCTTCTTTGAGAGCGGCCGGCAACTGGGCAAGATGGGGGATCGAACGACGCGATCTCAAGGTCTTCCAAAGGTTGACGATCACCGCATACCAATCGAGTTTTGGTGGAGTATCAACGTGCCAGCGACCTGCGTGATCGGACTTCAATGGGGCGACGAAGCCAAAGGAAAGCTGGTGGACTTGCTGGCTCCCAAGCACGATATCGTGGTTCGCTACCAAGGCGGGGCCAACGCAGGGCACACCGTGGTGTCCGGTGAGAACACCTACAAGCTGCACCATATCCCATCAGGCATCCTGCACGACGGGGTGATGAATGTGATCGGGCCGGGAGTGGTTCTCGAACCCTCCACCATGATTCGCGAAATCGAAGGGCTGCAGCAACGCGGTGTCCCGGTGATGGAGCGGATGATGGTCAGTGAACGGGCGCATGTGGTGATGCCTTGGCACCTGGTGGAGGATCAGATTCTCAACCAGCAGGAGGTCGAAGGCGAAAACATCGGGACGACATTGCGAGGCATTGGGCCGTGCTACCGTGACAAGGTGGGGCGGACCCATGCGATCCGCGTTGCGGATCTTTTGGATGCAACACTGCCTGAAAAGATCTCTGCGATTTGTCGCGCCAAGCAAAGGTGGTTGAGCGGCTTGGCGACCCCAGAGCAGCTGGCGGCTCTCCAGCCCGACAAGGTGCTGGAAAAGGCGACTCCCTGGATCGATTCCTTCTCCCAAATCGCTCGCGATACCACCCACTTCCTCCACGATTCGCTCGATCAAGGCCAACAGCTTCTCATGGAGGGTGCTCAAGGGGCTCTCCTGGATATCGACCATGGAACCTTCCCGTTCGTCACCAGCAGCAACAGCTCTGGCGCCGGCATCAGCAGCGGTTCAGGAGTCCCCGCCAAGTGGATCGAACGTGTCATCGGGGTGGTGAAAGGGTATTCGACACGTGTCGGTGGCGGGCCGTTTCCGACCGAACTGCTGGATGAGACGGGCAATCGCATTCGCGAGTTGGGGCGGGAATATGGGACCACGACAGGTCGTCCTCGTCGCTGCGGTTGGTTTGATGCGGTCGCGGTGCGCTACACCGCTCGCCTCAGCGGCGCTACCTCACTTGCGGTCATGATGATGGATGTTCTCAGCCAACTGGACGAGGTGCGTTTGGCCGTCGGTTACCAGCTTCATGGGAAAAGGATCGATCAGTTTCCTAGCCGCGCGTCCGATTTGCGGGAATGCCAGCCGATTTACGAAACCTTCCCCGGATGGAAGAAGGATCTTAGTGGAGCCCAATCGGTCGGAGAATTCCCGGACGGCGCGATCCGCTACCTGCGTCGCGTTGAAGAACTGGTGGGGGTGCCGATTGAAATCCTGTCGGTGGGGCCCGATCGTCGACAGACGATTTTTTCCAAACTGCCCTGATGGAGCCAATTGCGAGTCTGGAAGCAGCGGAAGATTGCTCCAGGAGTGTTCTGAAAGTTGGCGGCTGCCACGGGAATCGAAGGCGCACACGGGAACAGCC
>JBJSWM010000002.1:0-2084 GCA_046085865.1 Pirellulaceae bacterium | reverse complement strand
GCGGCCCCGTCTCCGTTGGCACCCTCTCCGCTTGCCGCAGGACGTTCGATCGGTGCTACTGGGGCTGGAGCGGACGAAGGTTTCTTCCCAGGAAACGCTTCACTGATCGGCAATCCCGCGATCCAGGCGAGCAAAAAGGTGATGACTAGATAAAAAAGATAATGAAGCATCGACTGCCCCATCTCCAGTTCGAATGCCCCCACCGACACCGCAGTCCCCAGTGCGACCATTGCCGCCACGTAGATCGCCATCTGCAACACGGAGGTATCTGACAACGATCTGTTCTCGAAGTACCAGGATAGGAATCCGTACATGCCCCATGTCGCAGCGAAGGCTACGGCGCAAATGAGTGTGCGTTGCCAAAGCTCCCGTCCGGTGTAGCCAGCCAGTTCATCGTCTCTTAGGAATTCGTAGCCCGCCATCACCAACGGAATTGCCAGAGCGAAGGCAATCGCCAGCCAGGCAGGCCAGGGTAAGGTGACCCCCCATCGCATCGCCAGCGCCAGCCCCATGGCAGCCAGGGTGCCCAGGCCCCAGGCAACCATCGACCGCCCAGAGACTCGGAATTCCCGACGCTTGATTGGCTTGAGGACCAGCTTGCCTGTGGAGTCCTTGGGGCCGGATGCCTCGGGCGCATGAATCACCACCTCCTCTGCCTTCGTCGGGATGGTGATCGTCTTCTTGCACTTAGGACACGGCCCCGACTTCCCAGCAAACTTATCGTCTACCGAAAACCGACTCATGCACCCTGGACAGGTCACCAGAATGGCCATCGCTACTCACCTGATCGTCGTGTCTTCCGGAAGGCGACGACTGGTGCGACATCTCCAACGATTCGCAAGTTCGCCTGTGGCTGCCAATATAGCATGATGGCTTCGCATGATGGCGGCGCCCGCTTGCAGGGGAACCAACCGCCCGATTCGTCCCACCCGTTTTGCTTCCGAACGAATCGATCGCTACACTGAGTTTCCTGCTGCGTCCCGGCCCGGCCTATCGCCTACTGGAACTTCGTCGCCACGCCCTTCGGGCTCCGAGGGACGCCAGCGGAATTCCCGGATGGCGATCGACATGAAAAATGCTTCCCAGCGGAGACAGAAGGTTGAGCGGCGTTGAACCTTGGCTGCATGTGGTCCTTTTCCAGCCAGAGATCCCACAAAATACCGGGAACATCGGAAGGAGCTGCGTCGCCATCAACGCCAAACTGTGGATGGTGCGGCCTCTGGGATTCCAACTGCAGGATCGCCAACTGAAACGTGCGGGGCTCGATTACTGGCCCCATCTCCAGTGGGAAGTCGTCGATGATTGGGAGTCGCTGGAAAGGGCATTGCCCGGCCGGCGGTTCTGGATGTTCACGAAATTCGCTCAGCAATCCTACTGGGAAGTCAAATACCAAATTGGCGATTGCCTCGTCTTCGGCAGCGAGACGTCCGGCATCCCGGAATCGCTCCACCAGCGGTATGCGGCGCAGCGGGTCGGTTTGCCGATGCCTGGAGCGGTGCGCAGCCTGAACCTTTCGGTTGCTGCCGGGATCGGAATGTACGAGGCCTTTCGACAGAACCAAGGAGCCTTCCCCTCGGGCGGCTCCCGATCCATTTCGACCGGATGATACCATGGAAGGTCAATGCGAGAAGCTCGCGACGCCATGCGTAGGCAAGACGCGCGTTCCTCAGTCGCAGCGCACGCCGCGGACTCAGCGACGTCAGCCCCAGTCCCCCATTGCCTTCCGACGGCTCGCTCTCTGGCTTTCATTCGTCACGTCGATCCTATCTGGTTCACTGACGGCCCAGGATCAAAATCTGCCTTCGGCGAGTTCGGATCATGCATCGCGTTCCTGGTTCGGATCCCCACCTCCCGCAGGCGACCTTATCGACGCCGTCGTGGAAACAATGATCCGCAAAGGCGATGCCGAGCTTCTGGCTCAGCAGGCGGAGGCCTACCATCGGCTGTTCCCAGCCACCAGCCCACAGCGATCCCGCTGGCTGATCCGATGGATCGAAGCCATCAGCCATTCCCAGCCCAACGGCGACGAAGCGATAGATGCGATGCTGCAGCAGATCGATCGGAGGGTGAGCGAGGAGTTGAAG
>JBJSWM010000001.1:0-6703 GCA_046085865.1 Pirellulaceae bacterium | reverse complement strand
CACGGTACCGATGGCTCGCCAGAATCTGGAAAATTCGATGGTAGTCGTTTAGTCCCTTACCAGTCACCCCATGTTTCAGAAAAGGGCTGTATCCCAAAGTCCCATCGTTTTGCCGCAACTCCTCCAGCGTATGCCCCGGCTCCAGAAATCGGTCGCTGGCGTGCATGCTGACCACTCGCGGCGCCACTTTCTCCAAAAGCTCAATTGGATCATCCCCAGCAACAATGGCGTTGGAAGGATCGTACTGCACCCCAAAATACTGCCGCTCGTCAATCCTCCCCAGCAGCTCCAGGAAGACATCCATCTTTTGCGCAAACTCGGGATACCGCCAATGTCCATCCTTGTAATGATTCTCCAGACCTAAAGTGATCCCCAGCTTCTTCGCTTCCGGCAACACGTGGCCGATGCACTCAGCGACCCACGCCAACCCATCCTCGCGACTAACCTCCGGGTAACGCTGGCCGCTCAGCACCCGACATACTGTGCCTGCACCACCCAGGTGGTGAGCCACCTTGACCATCTCGATCTGATAAGCGATCGCGGCCTGCCGCTTCTGGCGATCCGGATTGGTAAAGTCAGGTGAGCAACAGAGCATCGGCATGGCTCGACCGGTCCCGGCAATCGCATCACGCAATCGGCTCAAGTACTCGGGTGTCGTCTCCCAAATAAACCCTTCGTACATTTCCAAGCCATCGCAATCGAGTTCTCTGGCCATCTCGATCCAGTCAAAAACGGTCATCGACTTTTCATGCGAAATCTGATCGAGATAACATTTGGGAAACGCAGACAATCTCACCGTCATAAAGGACTCGCTTTCACTCGATATCGATCAAAACTTCGATTGAATCTTTGGTCAATAGTACAGCCATGGCCAACGGAACGGTTCAGTTAGCCGTTGACGGATTGACGACCAAAAGCGACTTGGCCACCTCTCCATGATGCATCGTCTCAAATGCCTCCTGCCAATGCTCCAGATTCCATCGCCCTCCCACAATCCGCTCTGCCTCCAACTGCCCTGCATCCAACAGCGCGAGCACCCGTTCCCACATGGGCCAGTTGTGGCTGAACGAACCTTGAAGCGTGATGTTCTTCTGAACGAGGGGATCGAGCGAAAAATTAAGAGGAGCTCTGCCCCAACCGACCTTGCTGATCCACCCACCCGGACGCACCAATTCGATGGCGCTCTTGAGCGTTGCAGAGATGCCTGCAGCATCGACGACGCCATCGCACCCAAGGCCGTCGCGGGCCCGCGCCCATTGATCCAGATTCTCCGTCAATGCCTCACAGCCAAACGACTTAGCGATCTCCAGTCGCTTGGCATCTCGCGGCAATCCCGCGACTGCCACCTGAGCCCCCCGAAGGCGTGCGATCGCTCCACACAGCAACCCAATTGGTCCTGGCCCCAGAACGAGAATGCGATCTCCCGGAAGAATGTCGACTTGGGCTGCGACGGCCGAGTAAGCCACGCAGCAGGGTTCCGTCAGGGCGGCTCTCGCAAGAGGCAAAGTGTCGGGAACTCGGTGCAAACATCTGGATGGAACTCGCACATAACGAGTCATCGCCCCGTTGACTCCGTAACCGAACCCCTTACGGTTGGGGTCTAGGTTGTATCGACCAGTCCGCGTCATCGGACTGCTGGGATCGATCACCGCTGCCGTTTCACTGCAGACTCGGTCCCCCTCTTTCCATCCACTGACTTGGCGGCCTACCGAGTGAATGACACCGGCAAACTCATGCCCCAAGACCACTGGATAATTGACCGGCCATGAATGCTCTCCAGTCCACTGATGCAAATCGCTGCCACAAACACCAACCGCCGCCACCTCCATCAGGACATCCTGATCTCCAAAATCGGGGACCGGAATTTCCTCCAGCCGCACACTGTGGGGCTCGGAAGAATAATTCACGATTGCTGCCTGGTTCATTGCGTCGTTGTCCTCGTAAATTCCTAGTTGAGTGACCCACTGGTTGACTCAGATCCGACCGACTGTCTTACCTCAAAAATCCAATTTGGATCGCCGCACAAATTTTAGACGCGAGGTGGCTTTCGAACAGGCACATCTCCATATCCGTGCACGCGCTGGCAAATTCGCCGAAGCACTTCGGGCAGATTCCCTGCAGCCTGTGCAAAGCGATCGCCATCAATCGCCAGCGGCGCACCGATCACTACCAGCGGAGCTCCATGCTGCGGCGTCTCCATCGCCTGCTCAATCGTCAGCCCTCCCACAGCCTGCACGGGGATCGAAACCGCCTGCACCACCTCGCGCAACTGATCCATCGGCGTTGGAGCCTTCCGACCCGATTGGGCGATTCCGCGCCGTTCGTCGTATCCGATATGGTGGATCACATAATCGCAGCCCATATCTTCCAGCATTCTGGCTCCCGCAACCATATCGGGACACCCCAGGTTATCTCCCATCACCCCGATACCGTAATCATGCCCCGCCTTGACGACGCAGCGCAGTGTCTCCTCATGAGCCCGCGCCATCACCACCACATAGGTCGCGCCCGCCTTGGCCATCATCTCCGCTTCCAAGTAACCGCCGTCCATCGTCTTGAGGTCAGCCACAATCGGTACCATGGGAAACCGCTCACGAAGCCCCCGAACCGCCCTCAAACCTTCCGCCAAAATCAAAGGCGTCCCCGCCTCCAACCAATCGACGCCTGCGTCGATCGCCAACTGCGCCGTCTCCAGCGCCTCATCCAAATTCGTCAGGTCTAAGGAGATTTGAACTATCGGTTTCATCAAAGAACTACTTTCCGTGCTGAGTATCTGTCCTGCAAACGGGCCCGCCAGGCAACGGACCATGTGCTCACTTCATGTCGCTCCACCGCTGCGATATCGAATCCAAGGATCAGTCGATCCCACACGGCCTCCCGTCTCGGTCGTCGCTGCTAGTTTAGGCGAATCCAAAGCTCGTCGAAACGCCCGCCTTTGGCCTCGCCTCTGTTACCTCCCATCCTCCAACACCTTAAGGCTGCTCCGCAAATCGCCAACTGCCGACCGGATCCCTGGAAAGCGGCTCTTCCGACAACGCGGCTCTCACCATCTCAATCGGGATCGAGTTCTGCTGAATCACCGCATCATGGAATTGCTTGGGACTCATCCTCTTCGATTCGACCAACTCCCGATACAGCGATCGAATCTGCAAACCACCCAGCATGTAGGCTGCTTGATAAAGCGGTCCATAGTTGCCCATCACCGACCTCCGCACCTCAGCCGCCGCCGCACTTGGTTCGTGCCCCACTTTCTCTTCCAGATAAGAAATACATTGCTCGGGAGTCCATCGTCCAAGCTGATAATTGAGAGAAAAGATGATTCGGGCGCATCGGTGGCGGCGCCAGAACAGCATCCCGATCCGGTCCTCAGGAGTTGATGGAAACCCAAGGTCCCAAAGGAGCATCTCCCAGTACAGAGCCCAGCCCTCCACCCAGAAGGGCGTATCAAACAACTGGCGATAGGGACGGTACCTAGCCGTCATGTAGTGCTGAAGATGATGCCCAGGTATCAATTCATGCTGCACGGTCGCTCTTGCAAAATGAATGTTGTTGCTGCGAAGGCTCATCAACTTTTCGGCGTGCGTCATCGACTGAGTCGGAAACGACACGATGATCTTCTCACCACCCAGGAAATAGGGATTCGACCGCTGCGCCTCAGGGCTCATCATATCGACCCGCCATCCATGGGCTGCCAGTGGGGGAATGGTGATCAGATCGCGAGCCTTCAGAAAGTCGATCGCTTCCCAAGCCAACTCCCGAATCAGCTTGGGTTGCTCTCCTGGAGACACATGCAGCGACTTGACATGCTCGAGCGCCTTCTTCCAGTCTCCCCCCAATCCCAATTGTTCCGATGCCTTCCGCGACTCCTCTTCACACCACGCAAACTCCCGCTCGGCGATCGCCACCAGTTCCTCTGGACGGTAGGGAATCATGGCGTACCGCAGTTCCTCTTCGAGAGCTTCTGCACCGATCGGTTGGCCGACGATCTTGTCCCGATCCCGCTCATCAATCCCCGCTAGCTTGGACGCGATCGCCTTCGCATGCGACTCCAATTGCTCGCTTGCGGCTTCGTAGGGCTTTTTGCACCACCAGGAGTATTCGGGATCGTATCCCTCGTAGAACTGATGGCATTCCTGGAGGGTACGCGCCCAGCGACGGAGGTATTGAGCTGCGTAGATGGCATCCACTGGAGCTATCGGCTGCTGTTTCTTGAGATCATCCAGCGAATCGATCGCTGCCATCGCCCCTTTCTGGATTCGCTCCAACTGCTGAGCGGTCGATTCCGCATCGATGCCGCCGACGCGATCGCGAGTCAAACAGATATCCGCCAAATCGGTCAGATAAGGCACCAGGGTCGAAGCTCGCTGTTGCTTTTGCCACTCGATCTCGTCCATCTTCTGTCGATGAATCAATTCGTTCTTCAGCAGAAGATAATCGACTTGCTGATCCCGCGTCAGCGTGGCAAAGTCGACCTCCTCCAATCGATTCAGCCATTGCTCCTGCAGCAGGCGCTGCACCTCCTGCCTTGCAGGATCCCCGGGTGTTCGAAATCGATCCTGCAATGTCCTGGCATCGGCTGCGAATTGTTCGATCCAGATCGATATGGGCGCTCCCTTCATCGACAAAGGTGGCACCACATCCCGCTGCAGAAGATCCGACTGCACCAGATCGACTGACGACAACGCTGACGCCACTTGCGTCACCTTCACTCCATCGTCCGCATCCGGAATCGGCTTTTCAGTCAGAGGAAGATCTCGCTGCCCCCAAGATGCGTTCGCCAGAAAAGCTGTCAGCAACATCCCTTGAAGCAATGCCTCAACGCGCCGCACCATGGTGTGTCTACCTCGGAGAATCGATTCAAGCCACAGACTTGATGGAGCGGGACGCAGGCAACTGAATCATTTGCAATCCTACGCAGCCATTCCACCAGAGGGCGATTGTAACCGTTCCCCAATCACCATGCACCCTTGGGCCGATCTTCACATGATGACGAAAGGGATAGGCTGACGAGACGACGACAAGTTAAGCCGATGGCTGGGCCTATCACGGCATCATCGTCTTGCGTCAGGAAACATATCCTGCAGGTCGCCGCTGCTTGTCCACTGCAGCGGGCCGGGTTCTTCCAAAATCTCGACGTGAGACAACTCGCGAGCCGCTCTCCAGTAGATTTCGGAACAAACAACTTGACTAAGCTGCAGCGTGTTGGGGATCCATAGGATGGGAACATCCTGCGGCTCCCCCCAACCCGTTTGAGACATCGCCATCGTCAAGGCGGAACGATCGTCAGGGAAATCGAGCGGGATCATGGCGGCGGTGATATGTCCAGCCGTCGCGCAGTTGACTCGAGTCGACTCCAAATCCATACCGTCGAGGACGCGACGATGAACCAGCTCGGCAATCCCGATCCCTGTCGCGTTTCCGTGAGTCGCCTCTGTCAATCCCCGAACATAGATCAAGTGGATCTTCGGTGTTTCGTCACCCATCGCTGCATGGTCGTTCGCCTTGCGTCCTATGACGTTGGTATCCATCCCAGTCCCGCTGAGATCCTTTCCGATTCGATCGACGATCAGGAGTTCGGCATGATCGAATGGAAGCCGCGGCATCCACTCCTTGACCTGCTGCAACAATCGCGGCTCAGTCGCCTCGATCTCGGATGCAGGAACCCCTACGATATCGGCCGTCTGTTCTTCGGCGTTTTCGAGAATGGCGATTCCCCCGAGAATCCGACAGCGGTCGATCACCTTCCTGGCGACACTGCGTACGATCTGATCGAAACTGTAGTTCATGATGACGCGGTGATAGACCAAAGCTCCCTGGTGCTTCCCTAGGCCGATCAGCATCATCTTCATTAAACCGCTTTCGATGGCACCGGTGAACCGGGTATGCGGCTTGATGCGATTGACCACCAGAACATGGTCGGCCTGGGACGCATGGCGATCAAAATGGACGGGGAAGCCTTCGTCAGCCGTCGCCACCACCACCGTCTCCATGCTGCTGCGAATGGGGCACCCCATCGCCTGCTCGGTGACTCCAAATCCCTCGATCAAACGTTGTTGCCCTTCAGCCGTCGCTCCTCCATGCGATCCCATCGCGGGTACAAGAAATGGCTCCAGCCCAGCCTGCTTGCACCGCTGCACGCAGGCCCGGAGGATACGGTCAATTCCATGAATTCCTCGGCTGCCTACCGTGATCGCGACGCTTTGCCCCGGCTTGGTCTTTTGCTCCAGGCGAAGATCTCCAATCGCATGCCCCACACGTCCCGCAACATCGGGAAGGGTAGGGGCGGGAAAGCTTTGCTTGATTCGAAAAAAACGAGGAAACCGGTCGGCATGCATGCAGGGACTCCCACACCCAGAAAGTGAAAGGGGGGAACATTTCCAGTCGGTGCGATCCACGGACACAGGGAAATGTCGATACTCCACCAACCTCCATCATAACGCTGGGATCCAGGCCAACCGCTCTCCCGATGGAAATCCACCGACGTTTCGCCAAGTTACCCCGGCTCTCGCGCCCCATATTCGCCGGGTTTGTACACAGCAAAATGCCAAACGTGATACGCCCCCGTGGCATGGCCGGCTCAGCCATCCAAATGCTAGCGGTGCCCGACTCCCAATCGGTGCCAGGCACCTTCTGAATGCTAGCAACTCCCAATCGGTGCCAGGCACCTTTGGAATGCTAGCTACTGCACATGGAAGAAGAAAAA